>JAZUFC010000281.1:0-12162 GCA_045640465.1 Lachnospiraceae bacterium
CTTGCCAAGCAGCTGAGCTCCTCTGCCGAGGACCAGCATCGTTTCCTTGCCAACATCTCTCATGACTTCCGCTCTCCTCTTACCTCGATCAAGGGCTATATGACCGCCATTCAGGACGGTACGATCCCGCCCGAAATGCAGGGCAAATACATTGATGTCGTCATCAAGGAAGCGGATCGTCTGACGCATCTGGCAAACGGCCTTATCGATATGACGCATCTGGAAAACGGCATCATTCTGGAAAAGACGGATTTCGACATCAACGACCTGATCCGCGAGATCCTGCCGACTTTTGAGGGCCCGGTCCTTGAAAAGGATCTGGAATTCAACGTAACCTTTGAAGAGGAACATGTTTCCGTCAACGCGGACCGTCAGCGGATCCAGCAGGTTCTCTACAACCTGGTCGACAATGCGATCAAATTCTCCGGCACGGATTCCACGGTGGACATCGCCACGCAGCTGCACGGGGACCGTATCTTCGTATCCGTCACCGACCACGGCGTGGGCATCGCAAAGGAAAACCTGAACCGCATCTGGGAACGTTTCTACAAAACGGACACCTCCCGCGGAAAAGACAAAAAGGGCACCGGCCTCGGTCTTTCCATCGTGCGCGAGATCATTCAGGCGCACAAGGAACACATCGACGTGATCTCCACCGTCGGCGTGGGTACCGAGTTCATCTTCACCCTGCCCGTTTCTGAACGGTGATTATCTCACCCCTCTACTTTATTTTCCCGCTTTGGACTGTGAAATATTCCTTTGCGCTAGACGTTCACTCACTGCTCGTCGCATGCGGCTTATTCGCTCGGACTCCTGCGGCCGCGGGTCGCTTCGCTCAACCGCGTCCCCGTCCTCGCTGCCTGAGCATGCTCCTTGCGACGTTCGTTCACTCAACCGCGCTGCAGAAAACATTTCACTGTCCGCAGCGGCTGATGAACGTTGAAACCCGGCGAAGTGCATTCGTGAAGTGTTCTTTTTAATGAAACAGTTAACAGTACTTCAGTGAATATTTCACAGTCCAAAGCGGCGTATAAAAAAGAGACTGCCTGACGGGGTTTTCCCCGGAAAGGCAGTCTCTTTTTATGTGAATCGTCGATATTATTTCTTCAGTTCTTCCCGAACGAAGGCGATCTGCTCTTCCACGGACTGAACGGAGGTGCCGCCTTTGGAGATGCGGGTCGCCACGCAGGTCTCGAGATCGATCGCATGATAGAGGTCTACATCGAAGAGATCACTGTAGGTCTGATAAACGGAAAGCGGTAGCTTTTCCAGGACCGTACCTTCGCGGATGCACTTTGTTACAAGCTCACCGGAGATCTTGTAGGCGGTACGGAAGGGCATTCCCTTCTTGGTCAGATAATCCGCAAGATCCGTCGCATTGATGAAGCCTTCCTGCGCGGCCTTCTTCATGTTTTCCGGATGGACCGTCATCGTGGCGATCATCGGAGCCATGACCTGCAGACACTTTTTCGCCGTATCGCAGGCGTCGAATACAGGTTCCTTATCCTCCTGCATATCCTTGTTGTATGCAAGCGGCAGGCCCTTCAGTGCGGTCAGGAGTCCCATCAGGTCTCCGTAGACACGGCCGGTCTTTCCGCGGATCAGCTCAGCCATGTCGGAATTCTTCTTCTGCGGCATGATCGAGGATCCGGTCGTATAGGCGTCGGAAAGCGTGACAAAACGGAATTCCCAGGAAGACCACAGAAGGATCTCTTCCGAAAGTCTGGAAAGATGCATCATCAGAATGGACAGATCGCTCATGAGTTCCACGGAAAAGTCACGGTCGGAAACACCGTCCATGGAATTTAAGGCAATGCTGTCAAAGCCTAAAAGCTCCGCCTCGAACTCACGGTCCGTGTCAAAGGTCGTACCGGCCAGTGCGCAGGAACCGATGGGAGAGACGTTCATCCGTCTTCTGCAGTCCTTCAGTCTGTCCATATCCCGGAGGAACATGAACGCATAAGCCATCAGATGATGTCCGAACAGGATCGGCTGCGCCCGCTGAAGATGCGTATAGCCCGGCAGGATCGTCTTTTTGTATGCCTCCGCCTGATCGCAGAGCACTTCCGAAAGATCGGAAAGAAGAGTCAGCAGTTCGCCGATCTCATCCCGCAGATACAGACGGATATCCAGAGCGACCTGATCGTTTCTGGATCTTGCGGTATGAAGCTTTTTGCCCGTATCGCCGATCCGCTCCGTCAGCGTCTCCTCCACAAAGGTGTGGATATCCTCCGCTTCCTCCGTGATCACAAGACTGCCGTTTCTGATATCGTCAAGGATCCCCTGAAGACCCGCGACGAGTGCGTCGCGGTCTTCAAAGGTGATGATCCCCTGCTTTGCCAGCATTTTCGCATGCGCGATACTGCCGGTGATATCCTGCGCGTACATTCTCTTATCTACGGAAATGGACGCATTCAATTCATCCGCTGTCGGATCGGTCTTACCGTCCGTGCGGCCTTCCCAAAGCTTTGCCATAATTACTTCTCGCTGTTCTTTTTGTCGACCATCGCCTGAACGGAGATCGGAAGACCGTACAGGTTGATGAAGCCTGCGGAATCCTTCTGGTTGTAATCGCTTGCACCGAAGGTTGCAATGTCTTCGCTGTACAGAGAATAATCGGACCAGACGCCGGCCTTGATGATGTTGCCCTTGTAGAGCTTCAGGCGGACCTTGCCGGTTGCGCGCTCCTGTGTCTTGTCAACGAATGCTGCCAGTGCCTCGCGAAGCGGGGTGAACCACTGTCCGTTGTAAACAAGCTCTGCATAGGTGATCGCAAGACGCTGCTTCTCGTGAAGAGTCATCTTGTCCAGGCAGACAGATTCCAGATATTCATGTGCGCGGTACAGGATGGTTCCGCCGGGTGTTTCATACACGCCGCGACACTTCATGCCCACAAGACGGTTCTCAACGATATCTAAAAGGCCGATGCCGTTCTTTCCGCCGAGTTCGTTCAGCTTGAGGATCAGATTCTTTGCGCTCATCTTTTCGCCGTTTAATGCGGTGGGAACGCCCTGCTCGAATTCGATCTCGATATAGGTCGGCTCATCGGGTGCCTGAAGCGGGGAAACGCCCATCTCCAGGAATCCGGGCTTTTCGTACATCGGCTCGTTGCCGGTGTCTTCCAGATCCAGACCTTCATGTGACAGATGCCACAGGTTCTTATCCTTGGAATAGTTGGTCTCGCGGTTGATACGAAGCGGTACGTTATGTGCTTCCGCATAGTCGATCTCTTCGTCACGGGACTTGATGCTCCACTCACGCCACGGAGCGATAACAGGCATATCGGGTGCGAAATGCTTGATCGTCAGTTCGAAACGGACCTGATCGTTGCCCTTGCCGGTGCAGCCGTGGGCGATGGCGTCAGCGCCTTCCTTCAGTGCGATCTCCACAAGACCCTTTGCGATGCAGGGACGTGCATGAGAGGTGCCTAACAGATAATCTTCATAGATCGCGCCGGCCTTCATGGTCGGGATGATATATTCGTCCACATATTCATCGGTGAGATCCAAAACGTAAAGCTTGGATGCACCTGTCTTCAGCGCCTTTTCCTCCAGGCCTTCGAGCTCGTCTGCCTGACCGACGTTGCCCGCTACTGCGATCACTTCACAGTTATTGTAGTTTTCCTTCAGCCAGGGAATGATCACGGAAGTGTCAAGGCCGCCTGAATATGCCAGTACCACTTTTTTGATGTCTTCTTTTTTCATAACACGCTCTCCTCGCTTATTTGCACAGACCGGTGGTCTGCTCTTTCTTGATTCTTTATCTTACTAAAGTTTTTTAAAAAAATCAAACCTTTCCGCATGATTTCGGCCATAAATCACAGGTTTGTGCATTCCTACAATAAAAATAAGGAAAATAATGCCATTTTCTACTTGCAAAAAGCGCAAATCCGCATTATGATTATCATAATTTTTTCAACTTGGCAATGATGCGCATGTCCGCATCTTTCTCAAGGGAAGCAGCGTCCGGATAGACCCCCGGCACTGTACAAAAAAAGAAAGGAGGAGAAACAAGATGAAAAAATTATTTGCTTTACTGCTGACCGCAGTTTTAGCTATGGCAACTCTTGTAGGGTGCTCTTCCGGTATCGTCGCTGGTACTCCCAGCGCCAACAACAGTGATTCTGCAAAAGAAGAGGCTACCGAGGGAGACAAGACTCCCGCAGAGGAAAAGGTCACTGCAAAGGTGATCGACATCGCATTATCCGAAGAGGAATATGCATACGGTGTCGACAAAGATCAACCGGAACTGCTCGCACAGGTAAATGAATTCATTCAGGAGATCAAAGCTGACGGAACATTCGATGCCATCTGCGACAGATATTTCGGTGAAGGCACTCCCGTTGCAGTAAAGAGCGCTGAACTGGATGACTCCAAGGATCAGCTGGTCGTTGCGACCAATGCCGCTTTTGAGCCCTTTGAATACATGGACGGCGAGGATTACTACGGTGTGGATATGGAGATCGCTGCTGCTCTTGCTGAAAAGCTCGGCAAGGAACTCGTTATCTCCAACATGGAATTCGCTTCTGTATGTCTTTCTGTCGGCGAGCACAAGTGCGATATCGCCATGGCAGGTCTGACAGTCAAGGAAGAGCGCAAGGAATTCGTAGACTTCTCTGAATCCTACTACAACGCAGCTCAGAACCTGATCGTTCTTTCCAACGATCCCACTTTTGACGAATGCACCACTGCTGATGAAGTTGCTGCGATCCTGCAGGGCTTCGATGACAGCGTGAAGATCGGTACCCAGAACGGCACCACCGGCCAGCTCTATGTGGAAGGTGATGAAGACTGGGGATTCCCGCAGCTTCCGGTGACCGGTGTCGGTTATTCCAACGGTTCTCTGGCAGTTCAGGATATGCTGAACGGAAACATCAGCTACGTCATTATCGACTCTGCTCCCGCTCACTGCATTACCGAAGCACTGAATCAGATGCGGTAAGAAGAAATCACCCGGAGGGCGCCCTGAAAATGAGCGCCCTCTTTTACTGAATCGACGGCTTCTTCTGCCTGAAGAACGGTCTTCATGTGCCGAAGAAGCTTTCTGCATATCGGAAAACTGAATCGTTTTCCGCTCGTACCGAGGATTTTATGAGTGCAAAAATACAGAAATTTATCGAGATCTTTATCAACCGCGGCGGCTATAAGCGGGTCCTTTTAGGCCTGCAGAACACAGCCAAGATCGCGGTGATCGGTCTGATCATCGGTATCGTCATCGGCACGCTCATCGCGACCGTCCGTGTGGTACCGAAGTACAAGACTCTTCCGAAAGTCCTGAATTCCATCTGCAACTTCTATGTGGCGCTGTTCCGCGGAACCCCCATGGTCGTGCAGCTTCTGATCTTTTACTACGTTCTGTTCCCGCTGATGAAGATCAATATCAGCGGCGTGAATGTCGCCATGCTGGTGTTCGGTCTGAACTCCGGCGCCTATGTCTCCGAGATCATGAGAGGCGGCATTCAGTCCGTAGATTCCGGCCAGATGGAAGCCGGCCGGGCGCTCGGCTTAAGCTTCCCGACGACCATGTGGTATATCGTCATTCCGCAGGCGGTAAAGAACATTCTGCCGACACTCGGCAACGAGTTCATCACCCTGATCAAGGAGACCTCCGTTGTTTCCTTCGTCGGAGCGGCAGACCTTTACGTAGCCTTCAACTATATCGGCTCCAACGCATACGAGTTCATGGTCCCCTACATCGTTATGGCCCTGATCTACATCATTCTGGTGCTTCTGATCACCCTGCTGATCCGCATCATGGAAAGGAGGTTTGCGAAGAGTGATAGACGTCATTGATCTGAAAAAGAATTTCGGTAAAAAAGAAGTCCTGAAAGGCATCGACCTTCATGTGGACAAAGGCGATATCATGTGCATTCTCGGGCCTTCAGGCTCCGGCAAATCCACTTTTCTGCGGTGCCTGAACTGCATGGAGGACCCCGACGGCGGACAGATCATCTTCAACGGTGTGGACATTGCCGACATGAAAGTCGACATCAACTTCCACCGCCGCAAAATGAGCATGGTCTTCCAGCATTTCAATCTGTTCAACAACAAGACCGTTCTGCAGAACATCATGCTTTCACCGGTTCTGTGCGAAACAAAAGACCTGCGTAAAACACCCCGTTCCCAACGGAAGACTACAAGTGCACAGATCAAGGAAAAAGCCCGTCAGAATGCCCTTTCCCTTCTGAAGAGGATCGGGCTGGAAGACTTCGCGGATGCCTATCCTTCCACACTTTCCGGCGGTCAGAAGCAGCGTGTGGCTATCGTCCGTGCGCTTGCCATGAATCCGGACGTGATCCTGTTCGATGAACCCACCTCTGCACTGGACCCCGAAATGGTCGGCGAAGTACTGGACCTGATGAAGGATCTGGCACGCGAAGGCATGACCATGATCGTCGTGACTCATGAGATCGGGTTTGCAAGAGAAGTCGCAAACAAAGTCGTCTTCGTGGACGAAGGCGTGATCAAGGAAATGGCTGAACCCTCGGAATTCTTCGATCATCCGAAGGATCCCAGACTTCAGGATTTCCTGTCCAAGGTACTGTAACTGAGGAGGTATTTATGAACAGTTTCCGGTATTATTCCCCGACCCGCACCGTTTTCGGCCCCGGCGCTGAAAACGAAGCCGGAAAGCAGATCGCTTCTTTCGGCGCAAAGCGTGTCTTTCTGATCTACGGCGGACAGTCCGCAGTGAAGAGCGGCCTTCTTGACCGTGTTGTGAATTCCGTAAAGGCAGAAGGTCTGACGGTCCTTGCGGAAGGCGGCGTCGTACCGAATCCGCAGCTCTCCAAGGCAAGAGAACTTGCTGCAAAGGCGAAGGAATTCGAAGCGGATTTCATTCTGGCAGTCGGCGGCGGCAGCGTCATCGATACAGCCAAGGCTGTCGCGCATTCGCTTGCCAATCCGGAGACCGATTTCTGGCAGTTCTGGCTCGGTGCGCCGCTTACAAAGAGTACGCCTGTCGGCGTCGTTCTGACGATCTCCGCAGCAGGCTCCGAGCTTTCCAATTCCTCTGTTCTGACGAACGATGAACGCGAACCTTTCACCAAGCGCGGTCTTTCCACAGACTTCAACCGCCCCGTACTCGCCTTCCTGAATCCGGAGCTGACGATGTCCCTTCCGGCTTATCAGATCGGCGCAGGCGCAGCTGACATCTTCATGCATACCATGGAACGTTATTTTGCTCCGGTTCAGGGCAATCACCTGACCGATGAGATCGCGGAAGGCCTCATGCGTACCGTTGTCAAATACGGTCCTGTCGGCGTGAAGGATCCGGAAAACGCAGAAGCCATGAGCGAGATCATGTGGTGCGGAAGCCTTTCACACTGCGGACTGACCGGTCTCGGTTCCAAAAATGCCGCAGGAAAGGAAGGCGACTGGTCCTGCCATCAGCTCGGCATGGCGATCTCAGCGCTCTATGATTCCACTCACGGCGCAACACTTACGGCAGTCTGGACTGCCTGGGCAGATTACGTAAAGAGCATGGATATCGCGCGCTTCGCACAGTTTGCAAGAAATGTCTTCGGCGTAGTCGAAGCAGACGATGAGAAAGCCGCCGATCTCGGCATCAAAGCTGCCGGCGTATTCTATCAGGCGCTCGGCATGCCGCTGACTCTTACGGAGCTTCTGGGCCGCGTCCCGACAGAAGAAGAGCTTATTGACATTGCAAGAGAGTGTTCCTTTGATCACAGCCGTAAGATCGGCGCCTTCAAAGTACTCGATGAAAACGATATGCTTGCAATTTACAAAGCAGCCGTCTGATCACGACCGGGCAGGGGATGAAAAGTCTTCTGCCCGTGTTCTTTCATACCGGATGCAAAACGGAAAGGAGTAAAAAATGCACAGAGACATTGAACAGAGAAACATTGCCTTATGGATCGTTCTGACCGTCGTGACCTGCGGGATCGCCGGCTTTGTATGGCTGTACTACATCAACGAGGACATGCAGAAGATCGCCGATGACGATTTCAATATGGGAAGCGGTTCCGTTGTCCTGTTAGCCCTGATCTGCAATATTTTCACCTGCTACTGGGCCTATAAGATGGGATCGCGTCTGGATCTTTTCCACAGAAACATGAACGGCAGCAAAAACATACTTTACCTGGTCCTCTGCATCTTAGGACTCAACATCATCACCTTTGCGCTGATCCAGGATGAACTGAATTCCATTTCCATGATCCCCGATGATTTCTACGGATACAATGATCCCGGCAAAGATCAGAACGGTTATTACGGAAACAGCGGATACGGTGACCGTTACGACGGCGACGACCGGAACAGATGAGCCGGAAGCCTTCTGTCAATCGAAAAAAGCTTCGCGCCTTTCTAATCTTTGCGGTCATCCTGCTTCTGTGTTTTCTGATCGTGAAACAGCTTGGCTTCGGGATCCCCTGTGTTTTTCATCTGATCACAGGTCTGAAATGTCCCGGCTGCGGCGTCACCAGAATGTTCCTGCATCTGGCCTCGCTTGAATTCAAAGAGGCTTTTTATGACAACATCTGCCTGTTCTGCCTGCTGCCGCCTGCGCTGGTTCTGATCATTTACCACTCTGTTCTGTATCTGACGGACAGAAAGCCCTCTCAGGGCTTCAAAAAGGCCGAAAACAGACTTTTTATCGTCCTTGCCGCTCTGCTGATCATCTGGGGGATCATCCGGAATCCTGCAGGTTTCTGACAAGAGCACGCTGTATGTGTTTTCTGCGCTTTCGTCTTCATAAGAAGGCGGAAGCGCTTTTTTTCTTGTCTGAAACGTGCTTTACTTGACCGCAGATGCGGAATGAGTCTATAATAGTATCATATCAGTGGAGCAGAACCTTTGCCCCGAATAACGGACGGTCTGACCGCCGAAGCAGTCGATCCGTACCGAAAAAAGCAATGATAAGATTCAGGAGGTATTATAATGAATTCTATCGTGAAAAGACGTCCTTTCGGAAACACCGGTCTGTCTGTTTCAGAGGTCAGCCTCGGCGCTATGAACCTGCGCAAGGCTTCAACCAGAGCGGAAGCGGAAAAGACCGTCAATAAGGTGCTGGATCTCGGCATCAATCTGATCGACACAGCTTTTGCCTACACAGGCGTCAATCCTGAAGGCGAAATGATCATCAGTGAGGAAGTTGTCGGTTCCGTCATTAAAAAGCGCACGGACATCGACGAGCCCATCGTCATCATCACCAAAAACCACGGCTATACTCCCGACGTTTTCGATGAAGAGCTGGCAGTCTCCAAGGAGCGCCTCGGCATCGAAAAGAAAGACGGAAAGCTTTATATCGGCTCGACCGAGATCAAACTTGTAGTCTTCTTCCACGGCATCCTGCTGGCCCGCTGGCAGTCCATGCTTGAGACCAAGGCAGTCGAACACGCACAGGAACTTCAGAAGGCCGGTGAATTCACCTACCTCGGCTTCTCTGCACACTACGCAGATGCAGATACGGTCGTCCCGGCTCTTGACAGCGGTGCATTCCAGGTCATGGAGCTTCCCTACAACGTCTTCAAGCGTACCGTCGGTGAAGACGGCGAGATCAACCTCCAGAAATATGCTTATGACCGCGGCGTGGCGATCATCAACATGAAGACCTTCAACGGCAACGGCATGGTCGAGACCTCAAAAGTCATCGGAAACATCTGCAATATCTCCTATCCTGATATGCTTCGTTTCGTTCTGAGCAATCCGTGGATCACCACCTGTGACGTCGGTGCCAAGTACGATTACGAATTTGAATCCGATGTGGAGACCACAAAGCTTCCGGTCATGACCGAAAGTGAGCGGAATGATCTCAAGAAGATCGCAGACCGTGTTTCCGGCATGATGGACAACATCTGCCGCGAATGCATGCACTGCCTTGAGAAGTTCGAATGCCCGCAGGACGTTGACTTCCCGGCAATTCTCGGTGCATTTGCGCGTTATCAGATCGCTCAGAAGCTCGGTAAAGATACCACACCGTATCTGGAAGCCATGAAGAACGTGAAGGAGCCCGGTGCTGCCGGCTGTGTCGGCTGCGGTGCCTGCCTTGAATGGTGCGAATATCATCTGAACATCCCCGAGGAAATGGCAAAAGTTCAGGAGATTTTAGGGTAAGAGAAGTTCTGGAAAAAGATATACTTAACCAATACAAAATTATTACGGAGGTATTCTATGGCACATGTCACTCCCAAAGAGAACTTTCTGAAGCTCGCCAACGGCGTTATGCCTGATTATGTCCCCTTCTACAGTATCATGGGCGATCCCTATATGGGCGAAAATGCTGTAGCAGGTGCACGGGTTCCCTTCTTTGAAGACACCAGAATGCAGCCCGGCGGAAAGGATATGTGGGGCGTCCCGTATGCCAAAGCATCCGAAGGCGTCGAAGCCGTCATGCCGGATACCCGCATCAATATTCTGGAGGATATCGCTGACTGGAGCAAGGTCGTCAAGTTCCCCAAGGCACTGGATGTGGATCTGGATCTGGCTTATCAGAAAACACTGGAACGTGTCGACCGCAGCCAGACCTGTCTTTCCTGCGGACCGGCATTAAGCCCGTTCCAGGAGCTGGTAGCCCTCATGGGTTTTGAAGGCGGTCTGATCGCTCTTTTTGAAGATCCGGACGAAGTCAAGGCAATGCTGAACGCCATGGTCGATCATGTCATGCCCTCAGCAACTGCCATGTTTGAAAAGTTCAAACCGGATTTCTGGTCCATGGCAGATGATACCTGCGCCAAAATGGCTCCGTTCTTCTCACCGGCAGTCTATGAAGATGTATTCCTGCCGATCTACATGCGTCTTTCCGAGCCCGCTCGTCAGAACGGCGTACCGGTCATTTTCCATAACTGCGGCTACACCACTCCCTTCCTGGAGTATATGTATCAGTTCGGCGTCCGTGTGACGGAGCCCTTCCAGGAAAGCAACGATATCCTTGCGGTGAAGGAACAGTTCAAGGGCCGCATGGCCTTTGTGGGGCACTGGGGATGGGCTCAGCACATTCCGAAGAACTACCCCGATTTCGATGAAGAGGAGCTCCGTCAGGACATCCGCAATACCATCGATTACTGCAGCAAGGACGGCGGCTATGCATTTGCAGGCTTCCCGATCGGCGTTCCCGGCGATACTGCCGTGAAACGCGCTTATCAGATCATGCGCGACGAAGTACACTGGTATGGCCGCAAAGTCTACGGATATACCGATTAAACCTCTGCCGTAAGAAAACAACAACAGGCTCACCCCGCCGGGTGAGCCTGTTGTTGTTTTCTGCAGATACAGGTTTATTTCATTTTTTTCAGTATCCCTGCCTTTGAAAGCGCGGGACGGATCATGTAAAAAAGGATCGGTGCGACGATAAGCGCAAAGACCGCATTGATCAGCGATGCAGGGAGTTTCGCAAGCATGGTCGCCCAAACGGTCTCCGGCGGAAATCCGTACACAAAACGCTGATAGATAAAGGTCTTGCCCATATAGAGAATAACATAACTGAATGCGCCGACGATGCAGCTTATGATTATGCGGATGCGTGATTCGCTTTCAAATGCGATCTTTGCGCAGATCCATGCCATAGCGAATTTCATCACGAACGTGATGAGTGACTGGATCAGATCGTATCCGCCGACAAGCGCATCATTCAGTGCCGAACCGATGCCGGATGCAAGACCACCGTAAAACGGCCCGAAAAACAGACCGGACAAAAGACACATGGCATTTGCAAAATGCACCTTAGAGCCCAGAAGCGGGAAACGGAACATGGTTACCACGAAGATGATCGCGGCCATGATCCCGACGAACACCATTTTAAATGTCGTTATCTTTCTACCTTTCTTCATATCGATCTCCTCCGTATAAATGATTCAACATAAACCGGCCGCCTTTTTCCGAAACAGCACCCGGGCAGATTCCCGCAGTCTCTGATGCCGGATCCCTGCCGCATCAAACCGGACTGTATAAAATGCAAACTGCATGATGGGCCCTGACATGAATGCGCAGATCAGTGTGCCGATGCCTACCGGTCCGCCGAGCAGATATCCAGCCAAAGTGGCCGTACTCAGAAGCAGGATGCTGACCGCTCCGATCGGGATCTTTTTCAGCCGCTTCTTCAGTCCGACAAGAAGTGTATCCCGCGGCCCACAGCCGAGCGCCGAACGCATGTAAAAATACTGGGTATAACCCATGACCGTCAGGCCGACGAGCTGCATGATGACTG
>JAZUFC010000282.1:0-5493 GCA_045640465.1 Lachnospiraceae bacterium
CATCATCAATTCAGGCGTGGCCGGCGGAATGGTGGAAGGGATGAAGCCCGGTGACATCGTCATATCCGACCGTGTTGCATATCACGATGTGTGGTGTGGGGAAGAATGCGGTATCGGCCGGCTGCCTGGATTCCCGAGATTTTTCCATTCGGACGGGAGGCTTTTAGGACTTGCGCAGGAAACACTCGATCGGATGCGGGACAGGCTGGGAGTGTCATCATATGTCGGTCTGATATCTTCCGGAGACCAGTTCTTTATCAGCCTGGAAGACGATCTGATGCGTCTGTTCGGCGGCGAGCATATTATGAGCATGTTCAACACGCTGGGCGTGCCCGAAGGTGAACGCATCGAGCATAAGATGCTTTCGGGTGCGGTGGAAAAAGCCCAGAAGAAGATCGAAGGCAATAACTATTCCGTCCGTGAAAACCTGCTGAAGTATGATCAGGTCATCAATGAGCAGCGTGAGATCATCTACAAGGAGCGCCGTCAGGTGCTGGACGGAGAGTCCATGCGTGATGTCGTTATGAAGATGGTCACGGATGTGACGGACAGCATGGTGGATCTGAGCCTTTCGGATGATCAGCTTCCGGAGGAGTGGGATCTTCAGGATCTGAACCGCAACCTGCTTCCGGTGATCCCGGTGGAGCCGGTGAGCATCCCCGAAGGCGAAAAGAATTTTAACAAGAACAAGCTGAAGCATCAGCTGAAGGAACGCGCCGTCAAGCTGTATGAGGAAAAGGAATCCGAATTCCCGGATATCGAGCAGATGCGTGAACTGGAGCGCGTCGTCCTTCTGAAGGTCATTGACCGCCGCTGGATGGATCATATCGACGATATGGATCAGCTGCGTCAGGGTATCGGCCTCATGGCATACGGCAGCCGCGATCCGCTGACGGAATACAAGATGGCAGGCTATGACATGTTCAACAGCATGATGGCCGGGATCCGTGAAGATACGGTACGCTCCATCTATCATGCAAGAGTCGAGCAGCCCGAAGAGAGACAGCAGGTGGCAAAGATCACCGGTACGAACAAGGACAATACCAAAGTCCAGGAACCGAAGAAGCGTCAGGGTGCCAAGATCTACCCGAATGATCCCTGTCCCTGCGGAAGCGGCAAAAAATACAAGAACTGTCACGGAAGACCCGGTGCTCCCGCGCTCTGAGAACAGTATCACGGCAGAAGGCCGGGAACAGAGAACATAAAGGCGGTCCGGACAGAGACGGTCCTTACAGAAAAGGCAGAGAACAGAATATGGTTGAATTTGAACAGCTGAAATATGCGATACAGCAGTATGAGGAGCCGCTTCAGGAACTGAAGAGCGCGCTGACACTGGATGCAAAAAAAGAACAGATCAAGGAACTCTCCATGTATATGGAGGACCCGAATTTCTGGAATGATGCGCAGAAATCGACTGAGATCACGAAAAAACTTAAAAATCTGCAGGATACCGTAAAGGAGTATGATTCTCTGGAACGGCAGTATGATGATATCCTGACCCTGATCGAAATGGGAAACGAAGAGCAGGAGCTTTCCATGGTGGAAGAGGTCCAGACAGAGATCGCTTCTTTCAAGGAGATCTTCGAAGAGCTCAGAACCACCACGCTTCTTTCGGATGAGTTTGACCATCTGGACTGCACGCTGAAGCTGAATGCGGGTGCGGGCGGAACGGAGGCCAGCGACTGGGCGGGCATGCTCTACAGAATGTATACCCGCTGGGCGGAGCGCAAGGGTTATTCCATCGAAGTTCTGGACTATCAGGACGGCGACGAAGCCGGAATCAAATCCGTAACGATCCAGATCACCGGCGAGAACGCATACGGTTATTTAAAGTCCGAAAACGGCGTGCACAGACTGGTGCGTATTTCACCGTTCAATGCAGTCGGCAAGCGTATGACCTCCTTCGTCGGATGCGAGATCATGCCGGTCATCGAGCAGAGCACCGATGTTGAGATCCGTGATGAGGATCTGAAGATCGATGTGTACCGTTCTTCAGGTGCGGGCGGACAGCACATCAACAAGACTTCATCGGCAGTCCGTATCACCCACCTTCCGACCGGTATCGTGGTGGCCTGCCAGAATGAAAGAAGCCATTTCCAGAATCTGGATAAGGCCATGGAAATGCTCCGTTCCAAGCTGTACATTATGAAAAAACAGGAAAATATGGATCAGCTTTCCGATATCCGCGGCGAAGTCAAGGAAAACGGCTGGGGTTCCCAGATCCGTTCCTACGTCTTCCAGCCCTATACGATGGTCATGGATCTGCGTACCGGTGAAGAGACCGGTAATATTCAGGCCGTTATGGACGGCGCGCTGGATCCTTTTATGAACGCATATCTGAAATGGATCCATGCACCCAAGACAGAGGAGGCCTAAAAGAACCTTATGGAACATGCGCATGAAGAAAATCTGTTTGAACAGATCGGCGACCATCTGACGTTTATTCTGGTAACGCTTCTGATCACCGCGGCCATCGTGGTACTGGCAAAGATCGCCGAAAATCTGGTCGTGAAAAAGACAGGAAAAAGTCTGTCGAAATGGACGACCAAAAAGATCGCGGGAACAGGTGTCTGCGCAGCGGTGGGCGGCGTTCTGATGATCATCGAGATCCCCGTGTTTCTGTTTTATAACCTGGACCTTTCGGAAGTGGCGGGTATGATGGCAGGATTCCTGTTCGGACCTGTCGCCGCGGTCATCGTAGAGTTCATCAAACCGGTGATCCATATTCTGCTGCACGGAACGCACAGCATGTTTGTCGGCGAGTTTGCTGCATTCGTCACCGGCTGCTCTTATGTGCTTCCGGCTGCATTCATCTATCTTGTCCGCAAAAACAAAAAGGGTGCGCTTCTCGGCCTCGGGATCGGCACGCTGTGTCTGACGGTGATCGGTTCTCTGTTCAACGCATTCTACCTGATCCCCAAATTTGCGGATCTGTACGGAATGGATATTCCGGTGATCGTTTCCATGGGCAGCGAACTGGTTCCCGGGATCAAATCTCTGTGGAGCTTTGTCGGCCTTGCAACGGCACCGTTCAATCTCCTGAAGGGAGCAGTCGTTTCGGTGATCGTGTTTATTATCTATAAACCGCTCAGCAATCTTTACAGAAAGATCGGATAACATGGTTCAGGCAAATGTAAAGCTTGAGAAGAAGGATTATTTCCGTTTCCTTCTCTATTATATGTATGCAAGGCCCTCTGCCTTCCTGTATCTGGCTGTGGGCTGCATCTGCATCGGCGGCGGCATCTATTTTGTATGTCACGGCAATTCCACCGGTGCCGCGCTGATCATCGTTTCGCTTCTTTACTTTCTGGCACAGCCGCTGGTATTATATCTGAAATCCGTAACAACACTGCAGGATGAGCGGCTGAAACGGACCACCCGGTATCTGTTTTCGGAAGGGAGCATTCTGATCTCGCAGGATGAAGGCGATCTGGGGCCTGCTACGCTTTTTTGGACGGACGTGGAAAAGATGGTCAGCTTTGCCGGCGAGTATTTTATCTACATTGACAAAAACCATGCCAATATCATTCCCGCACAGAGTTTTGAGGGAAGCGAAAAAGACATGGAAGAGATCGCGAGGAAGCACCTGCCCGATAAAAAGCGCAGAGGTTTCTGAAAAAGAAAGAAGAAATATGACTACAGTTTTTGAGACTTTTTCTCCCGAGGAGACTTATGCTCTGGGAGAAAAAATGGGGAAGGAGGCACTCCCCGGGGACATCTTCTGTCTGAACGGCGAGCTGGGTGCGGGAAAGACCGTATTTACCAAGGGCTTCGGCAGCGGACTCGGCATTTTCGAGGATGTGGTGTCACCCACCTTCACCATTGTGAAGGAATACAGAAGCGGAAGAATGCCGCTGTATCATTTTGACGTATACCGGATCGGTGATCCTGATGAAATGGACGAGATCGGTTATGAGGACTGCTTTTACGGAGACGGCGCAACGCTGATCGAGTGGTCCACACTGATTGCCGAACTGATCCCTTCTTCAGCCAAAAAGCTGATCATTGAAAAGGATCCGGAAAAAGGTGATGATTATCGGAAGATTACCCTGATCCGGAATTCGTAAGAAGGACGGACCGGGGATTTTTAGCGTACGGGAAGAATCAGCATGAAGATTTTAGCACTGGAGTCCTCCGCGCTTGCCGCATCGGCAGCGATCCTGGAGGATGAGATCATTACGGCAGAATATACGACCTGTTTTAAGAAAACACATTCGGAGACGCTCCTTCCGATGACGGACGAGATCGTCAGAATGACCGGAACGGATCTGAAGACACTGGATGCGGTGGCGGTATCCGCAGGACCCGGCTCCTTTACCGGATTAAGGATCGGAGCGGCACAGGCAAAGGGACTTGCATTTTCTCTGAACAAGCCGCTGATCGGCGTGCCTACGCTGCATGCCATGGCTTACGGCCTGTACGGTTCTCAGTATATCGTCTGTCCGATCATGGATGCAAGACGCTCGCAGGTCTACACGGGACTTTTTGAATTCCGGGACGGGAAGATGATCGTTCTGATGGATTCGGCAGCATTATCCGTGGAAGAACTTGCACATGAAGCGAAACAGTGGTCGGAAAAACTCGGGAAGAAGCTTTTCTTCCTCGGCGACGGCGTCCCGGTCTACCGGGAAGCGATCAAGGCACTCTTTGATGAAGAGGTCTTCTTCGCACCTGCGTCTCTCCGCTGTCAGAAAGCTTCTCATGTGGCAGTTCTTGCAGCCGAATATTACAGGGAAGGAAAGATCTCCGATGCAATGTCCTTCCTTCCGGTCTATTTACGGAAATCCCAGGCGGAACGTGAGCGTGAAGCTGCCGGACTTTCCACGGAACCGGCGGAGATCTGATATGGAGATCAGGAAAGCAATGCTCCGGGATGCGGAGGGCATAGCGGCACTTGAAGAAAAGTATTTTTCCGAACCCTGGCCGCTTGACGAGATCAGAGCCTGTCTTCAGAAGGATCTCTATACCTTCTTTATCGCGGAGGAGGACGGAGAACTTCTCGGATATCTCAGCATGTATACGGTTGCGGGCGAGGGGGATATCTGCAACATTGCCGTAGAAGAAAACAGAAGACGGCAGGGAACCGGCAGTGCGCTGATGGCAAATGCGGAAGCGTTTGCAGAGGTGGAAGGACTGGAAAGTCTGATCCTGGAAGTCCGCGCATCCAACGCGCCGGCGATCCGTCTTTATGAAAAACACGGATTCCGGCCGGTCGGCAGAAGAAAGAATTACTACCGGAAGCCGGAAGAGGATGCGATCCTGTATGCAAAGAATACGGCGGCTGTTTAACATAAAATAACGCTCCGGGTACGGAGCTTGCAGAAAGAAAACAGAAATCAGGCGCTTTTATACAAGTGTGCCTGTGTGAGAATGGATTATGCTGGATGTATGTTTACTGGGAACCGGCGGTATGATGCCTCTTCCCTACAGATATCTGACTTCCCTTCTGTGCCGTTACAACGGCTCCAGTCTGATGATCGACTGCGGAGAGGG
>JAZUFC010000283.1:0-4710 GCA_045640465.1 Lachnospiraceae bacterium
TATCGTCATCATCCGGATAGTAGTTCTTCGGGACCTCGATGGGAAGTCCTGCGTTCTTATCTCTCAGATACTCTCTTTCGAGCGTCACCGCATCGTACTCGGAGTGGCCGGTGATGAAGATCTGCCTGCCGTTCTCCGTCATCATCGCATAGATGCCTGCCTCTTCGGATGAAGCCAGGATCTTGATCTCCGGATGCTTTTCCACATCCTCACGAAGGATCGTGGTATGTCTGGAATGCGGTACCATGAATTCATCGTCAAAGCCGCGGAACAGGATCGCATTTTTGTGCTCGACCTTGTGCGGGAAGACACCGAACAGCTTCTTTTCAAGCGGGATCTTCGGAACGCCGAAGTGATAATAAAGTCCTGCCTGCGCGCCCCAGCAGATGTGGAAGGTGCTGTGCACGTGGGTCTTGGACCATTCCATAATGTCACAGAGCTCATCCCAGTAGTCCACCTTTTCGAAGGGGATCTGCTCGACCGGCGCGCCGGTAATGATCATGCCGTCGAAATTCCGGTTCTTGACATCATTGAAGGTCTTGTAGAATGTCTTCAGATGTTCTCTGGATGTATTCTTGGATTCATAGGAATCCGTATGAAGAAGCTCCACCTCCACCTGAAGAGCCGTATTGCCGAGAAGCCGCATCAGCTGTGTCTCCGTGTCGATCTTGGTCGGCATGAGATTCACGATCGCGATCTGCAGAGGACGGATGTCCTGACTGACCGCGCGGCTCTCATTCATGACAAATATGTTTTCCTCTGTCAGCGTTTTGTACGCCGGCAGCTCGTTCGGAATCTTAATCGGCATTCGTTTCACCGCCTATTTTCGAAAGTGCCTGCTTCAGATCGTCGATCAGGTCCTCTGCGCTTTCCAGACCGCAGGACAGACGTACCAGATCACCTGCCACGCCGGCAGCCTTCAGCTCTTCCTCGTTCATCTGACGGTGCGTCGTGGATGCAGGCTGCAGGCAGCAGGTTCTGGCATCCGCCACATGTGTTTCGATCGCCGCGACGCGAAGCTCCTTCATGAAAGCCTCTGCAGCTTTTCTGCCGCCCTTCACGCCGAAGGAAATGACGCCGCAGGAACCGTTCGGCAGATATTTCTTTGCTCTTTCGTAGTATTTGTCTCCGGGAAGACTGCAGTAGTTCACATAGCTGATATGTTCATTTCCTGAAAGGAACTCTGCAACCTTCAGTGCGGTCTCGCAGTGGCGGGCCACACGTACGTGCAGGCTCTCCAGACCGAGATTCAGATAGAAAGCGTTCTGCGGAGACTGGACGGAACCGAAGTCACGCATCAGCTGTGCCGTACATTTATTGATGAAAGCGCCTTCTTTTCCGAACTTTTCCGCATAGGTGACACCGTGATAGCTGTCATCCGGCGTGCAGAGGCCGGGGAATCTGTCCGCATGCGCCATCCAGTCGAATTTTCCGGCATCGACGATGCAGCCGCCTAAAGCCGCGCCGTGGCCTTCCATGTACTTCGTCGTGGAATGCGTGACGATATCCGCGCCCCATTCGATGGGTCTGCAGTTGATGGGAGTCGCAAAGGTGTTGTCCACGATGAGCGGAACACCCATCTCATGCGCGACATCCGCAAACAGCTCGATATCGAGAACGGTCAGTGCGGGATTTGCAATGGTCTCGCCGAAAAGCGCCTTGGTATTGGGCCGGAAAGCTGCCTTTAATTCCTCTCTGGTGCAGTCGGGCGACACAAAGGTGAAGTCCACGCCCATCTTCTTCATGGTCACGGAAAACAGATTGTAGGAACCGCCGTAGATGGATGAGGATGCCACAACGTGATCACCGCAGTTTGCGATATTGAATACGGCATAGAAATTGGCTGCCTGACCGCTGCCTGTCAGCATGGCCATGCTGCCGCCTTCGAGCTTGCAGATCTTATCCGCGACCATGTCGCAGGTGGGGTTCTGAAGTCTGGAATAGAAATATCCCTCGGCCTCCAGATCGAAAAGCTTTCCCATGTCCTCGCTGGTGTCATACTTGTAGGTGGTACTCTGAATGATGGGGATCTGACGGGGTTCTCCGTTTCCGGGCGTATAGCCGGCCTGAACGCATTTTGTCTCGATACGCATATTTCTTCTCCTTACTTGCTGATATCCGGCTTTCTCCGGACGGATCTTCCGGCCTCAGACCGGTTTTTTCTGCAGATGCAGCGGATACAGATCTTTGATCTTTCCCTGAAGACCGGGATACAGTCTTTCCTCGACCGTGGTCATCACGACGGGAAGACCGGTGAGTTCCGATATTCCTTCGGCATAGGCCAGAGAGGAAAGGACGTCCTCTTCCGTGGTCTCCGGACCGAGGTTTGAATTATTGATGATGCCCGTAAAGGGGATCCTGCAGGCGCCTTCGATCTCCCGGAGCACTTCGAGTGCGGATTCGGGATCGGGGGTAAGCGGCCTGAAGCGGTTCACGACCATGAGCATCTCGTAATCGTTTTCCTCTTTGATGGCTTTGGAAAGTCTGCCGAGCGCAAGGGCGCCTCTCTCATCTCCGCCGATATCGAGGATGACCTTCATGGTCTTATCGTCGGTAATGGCATAGAGATCCGAAGGCATGGAGGGCGCATCGACATTGGAGTTCGCATAGCCCGAACAGATCAGGCGGATGCCGCTTTCCGTAAATTCGTCAATGCTGTCTCTGGTACGGAAATAGGGATTGACGATATCCAGATCGGCAATGGCTGTGTGCTCCCAGGTCTTCTTCAGATCCTGCACAAGATTGACGGCGATATTCGTTTTTCCGCTTCCGTAATGCCCCAGAAGCAGGGTCAGTCTTTTGAATTCCATCATAATTTATTTCTCTGGATCTTGCCGCTGACGGTCTTGGGAAGGCTGTCGCAGAAGACCACGATCCTCGGGTATTTATAGGGTGCGGTACGCTGCTTGACGTAGTCCTGGATCTCTTTCTTGAGAGTGTCTGTCGGCTCGGTGCCTTTGACAAGGACGATGCTGGCCTTGACGACCTGGCCTCTGACTTCATCGGGTGCAGCGGAAACGCCGCATTCCAGAACATAAGGAAGCTCCATGATCACGGATTCGATCTCGAAAGGCCCGATCCGGTAGCCGGAGGACTTGATCACGTCATCCACACGGCCGACGTACCAGTAATAGCCGTCCTCATCGCGGTAGGCGACATCGCCGGTATGATAATAACCGTCGTGCCAGACTTCCTTTGTCTTCTCTTCGTCTCTGTAGTAGCCGGTGAACAGGCCGCAGGGCGCTCCCTGAGACACATCCACAACGATCTCTCCGGATTCGCCGACGGGAACGGAATTGCCGTCCGCATCCAGAAGATCCACCTTATAGATCGGCACGGGCTTGCCCATGGAACCGATCTTGTGCGGTGCACCGACCATGTTGCCGATGATCATCGTGCTCTCGCTCTGTCCGAAGCCTTCGATGATCTGCAGGCCGGTCGCCTTTTCAAACTGGCGGTAGACCTCGGGGTTCAGTGCTTCGCCTGCGGTGGTCATGTGCTTGACCGAGGAGAAATCGTATCTGGAGATATCCTGCTTGATCATCATGCGGAGCATTGTCGGCGGCGCGCAGAAGGTCGTGATCTGATACTTCGCAAACATGGGCAGGATCTCTGCTGCATCAAAGCGGTCGAAGTCATAAACGAAGGTCGCCGCCTCGCAGAGCCACTGGCCGTAGAGCTTGCCCCACATGGCCTTTGCCCAGCCGGTATCGGAGATGGTCAGATGCAGGCCCTCGGGATCCACATCATGCCAGAACTTGGCGGTATGGAAATGACCGAGAGGATATTTATAGTTGTGTACGGCGATCTTCGGATATCCTGAGGTGCCGGATGTGAAATACATCAGCATCATATCGTTTCCGCAGGGGGAATCCTCCGTTCTCAGGAAATGAGAGCTGTACAGGGTATATTCTTCATCAAAGCAGCGCCAGCCGTCGCGCTTTCCGTTCACGATGATCTTGTTGACAAGCTCCGGACAGGAGGCCTGTGCAAGATCCACCTGCGCTGCGGTATCGCCGTCGGCGGTACAGAGAATGGTACTGATGCCTGCCGACTGGAATCGGTAGACGAAATCATGTTCCTGCAGCTGGTTGGTCGCGGGGATCGCGATCGCGCCGAGCTTGTTCAGGCCGAGCATGGCAAACCAGAACTGATAATGGCGCTTCAGAACAAGCATGACACGGTCGCCCTTTTTGATGCCGAGAGACTTGAAATAGTTCGCACACTGGGCGGAACCCTTCTTCATGTCCTTAAAGGTAAAGCGGCGCTCGGTCTTGTCCTTTGAGATATGGAGCATCGCAAGCTTCTCCGGCTCACGGTCCGCAAGCTCGTCCACGAGGTCAAAGGCAAAGTTGAACTTGTCCGTATTCTTGAAAGTGATGGAGGTCGGCGTACCGTTCTCATCCACAACGGTATCGATAAACTTTTTGTAGATACGGTCCTTGGTATCCTTGCGGGCCCTGTAGCTCGTATCCGTCACCGCCACTCTGGGCTGAAGCTCCGGAATGGGCTCGCCGGTCGGATTCAGGACGATCGCATAGAACAGGCAGTCTTTTCCGCCGGTCGCGATCATGCCGTGAGGCGTATCGGAATTGTAATAAATGCTGTCGCCGGGGCCGAGAAGCTCTTTATGGTCGCCGACCTGCACTAAAAGATTTCCTTCGATGATCAGATCACATTCCTGACCGGCATGGGTGGTCAGTTCGATAT
>JAZUFC010000284.1:0-7053 GCA_045640465.1 Lachnospiraceae bacterium
ATCTTTTTTCCCGTTTTTTCATAAAACTCGAGAGCCCGGATGACGCGCTTCACATTTTCGGGCGGTATTTTTTCCGCAGCTTCCGGATCGACCTTCAGAAGCTTCTCAAAAACTGACTGAAAGCCGTTTTCCGAAGCCTCGCGTTCCAGCGCATGCCGGTAAGTCTTGTCCGGATCGTTTTCATCAAAGCTGATATCCTTCAGAACCGCCTGAATATAGAAACCGGTACCGCCTGCGATGACCGGAATATGTCCTCTTTCATAGATCCCGCGGATCGCATCCTGTGCCATCCTCTGAAAGACCGTTACGTTGAACTCCTCTTTCGGATCGAGCACATCGATCAGGTGATGCCGGACGCCCTGCATCTCTTCTTTCGTGATCTTTGCGGAACCGATATCCATCATCCGGTAGACCTGCATGGAATCGGCGGAGATGATCTCCCCGCCGATCTTTTTTGCAAGCTGAACGGACGCCTCGGTCTTTCCGGCAGCCGTGGGTCCTGCTATTATGACAAGTGGTCTCTTCTCCTCGCTCATCGGCAAAGTCCTTCCGCGATCACAGTCAGTTTCATTCCGTTGGATGCTTTCAGATATACGATATCGCCTTCCGAAAGTTCTTCTTTCAGAAAAGCGGTGATCTCATCCTTTGATTCAAAGAAGCGGCAGTCGATACTGCTGTTCCTGTCCTTAAGCGCACGTCCGATCTCACGTGCATTCACACCGGTCAGCAGCATAAGATCGATATTCTTCGAGGCGGCATATTCACCGACCTCATAATGATACTGAGGCGCATTCTCTCCAAGTTCGAACATATCTCCGAGAACGGCGATCCTTCTGCCCTTCCCGTCACCGTACTGATAGGAGCAGAGAACGTCAAGTCCTGCCTTCATGCTCGCAGGCGAAGCGTTGTAGGTATCATCGATGATCAGTGACCCTCTGACCTCATGCCTTTCAAGACGGCTCTTGAATCCGGCGAAAGCGCCCAGAGACTCTGCCGCCTTCTGAAGGTCCACATGATAATGATCCGCTACCGCAAGCGCTGCGGCTGCGTTCAGGATATTGTGAACGCCCGGTACATTCAGAGATACCGTCACTCTGATCTCTCCGTCCACGGAAAGATCAAACACATACTGCCCGTTTTCCTGACGGATATTGACTGCGCGATACTTTGCATTTTCCTGTGTTCCGTAGATCGTATACGGATATCCGGTCAGATCCCTGTACTTCATCAGATACGGATCATCACCGTTTAAGAAAAGCATCTTAGGCGCATAATTATCTTCCCAGAAACCGTTTGTTACCGTGAATTTCTCCTTGCAGATCTCGTCCTGTGTACCGTAAAACTCGATGTGCGCAACACCGATATTCGTAATAACCGCAGTTTCCAGATTGCATAAAGAAGAGATCAGGCCCAGTTCTCCTCTGACATTCAATCCGAGTTCAAGGACAGCGATATCGTCGTCATCGTTCATCTCGCAGAGCGTGATCGGAACACCGAGCCAGTTGTTGTAATTTTTATCGGTCTTATAGACTTTTTTCTCTGCAGCCAAAGCCGCTGACACCATTACTCTCGTGGTCGTCTTGCCGACAGAGCCGGTGATCCCGACTGCAGGAATCGACAGATGCGTCCTGGCCATTCTGGCGATCCGCTGCACGGCCTTTGTGGTATCATCCACTAAAATGAATGCTTTATCCGTATCGGGGTGATCCTTTGCATACTCTTCGTAAACGCTGCGCTTTGAGATCACGACTGCCGTGCATCCGTCATCCATTGCTTTTCTGACAAAGGCATGTGCATCCGTCTTTTCTCCGACGATCGGAACAAAAAGCGCATTCTCCGGAATCACGCGGGAATCCGTGGTCATCTTTTCAACAGGAGTATTCGTACTGCCCGAAAGGAGCTCTCCTTTTGATGCGAATACGATATCCTTCACTGTTACATTTTTCATATACTGCTGCCCTTTAATTATACCGGATCAGTGAATGATCCTGAATTCCGTGATCGATCCCGAGGTGAGCCAGGCTCTTCCGATAAACGAACTTTCGTGTACCGGCCCGATGGAGGTCGAGCGGCTGTCCTCGCTGTTTGCGGGTGTGTCTCCCAGCACAAAATACTCATGCTGTCCGAGGCGGATCCCGCCTTCCGCAATGCCGTCCGATGTGATCTCGGAAGCATAGGGGGATACATCCAGTTCCTCTCCGTCGATATAGACTTTTCCGCGGCTTAACTCGATCAGCTCTCCCGGAAGACCGATCACGCGTCTGATCAGAATATCCGGTGAGGACGATGAGCTTCTGTAAAACGCAGCCACGTCAAAACGGTCAGGTTCGTTGAAGATGTAATCGATACGGTCGATAAAAACCACGGAATCCGGCTGTATCGTCGGCTCCATGGATCTGCTTTCCGTACTGCAGTTAAAAAAAAGATACTCCGAAAGGAACAGGCCGAATACGCAGACCACACAGATCTGCACCAGTGTTTCCAGCACGGAAAACACCCTCGGTCTGGTGTCGGAGAGTGTCAGCTTTCCAACCATAGCGCTTCTCCTGTATACGTATCTCTTTTGTTCTCATGAGAAAGGAAAAGACACCACATTGCTGCGGTGTCTTACCATTTTTTACCGTACTAATTCCTTGACCTTTGCAGCCTTGCCTGTTCTCTGTCTCAGGTAGTTCAGCTTTGCACGACGGACCTTGCCGTAACGTGTTACTTCGATCCGCTCAACGCTCGGAGAATGCAGCGGCCATGTCTTTTCAACACCGACACCGCCTGAGATCTTTCTGACTGTGAAAGTCTCACGGATTCCGCCGTTCTGTCTCTTCAAAACAGTACCTTCAAAGACCTGAATACGTTCGCGGTTACCTTCTTTGATCTTCGCGTATACACGTACTGTGTCGCCGACAGAAAATTCATCGACTTTTTCTTTTAACTGAGCATCTTCGATTTTCTTAATGATTTCGTTCATGACGAATCCTCCTTGTACTATGTCATTCATTCTACTTTTCCTTTTCTGTCAACCGCATGACGGAAAACGGTACGGTACAGCGGAATGCTCATGTATTCAAACTATAAAAATATAACATTATTTCTGGCTCATGTCAAGAAGTTTCTGCTTCAGTTCGTCTTCCATCTTCCGAAGCTCGCCTTCTGCTTCCGCTCTCTTCTGCTTGCCCTCGATCTGAATCTGAAGGACTTCATCCAGCGTATCGATCAGGGACTTGTTGGTCTGCTTCAGGGTCTCGATATCGACAATGCCCTTTTCGTTTGCCTTTGCCGCCTGGACGGACGCCATATGAAGTGTTTCGGCATTCTTCTTCAGAAGCTCGTTCGTTGCATTCGTCACGGCGCTCTCCGCATTGATTGCCTCGGTGGAATGCGCAATGCCGAGCGTCAGAACCATCTGATTCTTCCAGAGCGGAATGGTATTCACGATCACGGACTGGATCTTTTCCGCCATCTGTGTATCTGTAGACTGAAGAAGACGGATCTGGGGCGCGGTCTGAATGGAGATCGTTCTTGTCAGGTCCAGATCATAAAGCTTCTTTTCGAAGCGGTCGCACTGATCCGCAAAATCCTTTGCAGCCTGGGCATCCTCCGGCTTTCCGGTCTCCGCAGCCTTGTCCTGAAGCGCCTTCAGTTCCACACTTCTGGCATTATCCAGCTTTTCCTTGCCGGCCAGAATATACATGGTGATCTCCTTATAGGAATCCATGTTCAGCTCATACATCTGATCCAGAATTGCAACGTCCTTTAAGAGCGTGACCTGATGATTTTCCAGATTGTTGCAGATCGCCGCAATATTGGTCTCGGTTTTGTCATAACGTGCTTTCAGGACGTCCAGCTTCACCTTGGACTTTTTGAAAAGGCCGAAAAGACCCTTCTTTTCATCCTCTTCGTCGAAATTCTTCACCTCAGAAACAACAGACGCCAGCAGATCTCCGACTTCGCCGAGATCCTTTGTTCTTGCTGCATCCAGTGTCTTCTGTGAAAAATCAGCCATCTTCTTCTGTGCGCCTGCGCCGTATTCCAGAATGCCTTTCGTATTCCGGATATCGATCTTGGAAGCGAATTCGGAAACGGCCTTTTTTTCTTCTTCCGAAAGGATAGAATCATCGACATCGAACTGAAGGGGCTTTACCTCTTTGACTTCAGTTTCCGTTTCTGCAGGCTTTGCCTCTTCAACAGGCTTTTCGATCTCACCGAATACGAGAGAAGGCGTTCCTGTTCCTGCATCTGTTTCCGCCTTGGCATTCATCATGTCACTCATTACTTTTCCCCTCCTTTTAAGGTAAATTCACTGTCCTGAAGGCCGTCCTGCTTCAGCATGGTATTCAGTACGGAAATATCCGCATTCACGTCCATGACCTTTGTTTTGAAGGAACGGTCCAGAAGCTTTACAAACGCATTGTTGATGTTGTCCACGGTCTCCTCGATCTGAGCCTGCGTCGATCTCATCTCCTCCGTTTTCACGGGTTCGTCATCGATCTGCTTATAGGTCTCCAGAAGACTCCATACCGTCGGCAGATAGTAATTCATCATTTTGCGAAGTTCCAGTGCACTGTCCGGCTGCTTTTTCACGCCGTCCAGCATTCTGGAGATCACCTGCTCCAGTGTCTGGAGCTTGGATGTGATCACCATGCCGGGAAGTTCCGCATTCATCCGCTGGATCCTCTGAAGGTATTCCTGTCCCTCTCTCACGATGGCGATGCCCTCCGTGGAAAGGCCCTTGTCCTTCAGTTCCGCCTCTTCCTCGCGATTCTTCTCGTTTTTCTTCTCCTGCTCGGCTTCCAGGTCAAGATAATACCGGTAGGTCTCATCCGACGTGATCAGAACGCTTTCCGAATCATCCAGATGTCCCTGCACGAAAAGCCCTCTGGAGATCATTTTCTTCAGATCCTCACGGGTATCCTTTACGGACCGTTTTGCAGAGGATGCAAGCTTTTCGATCTCGATCACGGTCTTTTTTCCGAGTTCGCGCACATAAGCCTCATACCGTTTCAGAAGCTTTGCGCGCTGAAGACCTTTGGACAGAAGGATGACGCCCAGGATGAGCGAAAGACCGCCTGCAACGATTCCGCCGATTCCTAAAAGCGCATGGCCGGCCACCGTCCGGATGATCCCTTTGATCAGGCCGGTCAGTCCTGAAACGCCGATTCCGAAGCCGAAAAGTGCTTCAACGATTCCCAGGAAACGCTTGCCGTCAGCACTTTCGTACAGTTTCGTTTCCTTTTTCCGCTCGTTTCTGTAGGGGTCCGTATCCTTGGGCGCACGGACCTTGTCCTTCATGGTCTCATTCGTCTTAGGCACATAGGTATAGACCTTCGGCCCGCGGCTTCCGTCCACCTTTTCCGCATGTACGCGCGGCGCATCGGTCCTTCCCGAGACAGAGTCCGTGAAATCGTCCACTGCCTGCAGAAATTTTCCCAGACCCTCGGCGGCATCGTTTATTCTTTTTGTGATTCTGTCCAGATCGCGATTATCCATTTTATTACAGAGCCTTTAACCTTGCTTCAATCTGCGCCTTCATGGCTTCGTACTTCTGAAGTTTGTCTTTTTCTTCCTGGATCTTCTGTTCCGGTGCCTTGGAAAGGAACTTCTCGTTGTTCAGCATGCCGTTGGAGCGTGCCAGTTCCTTTTCGATCTTTTCCAGTTCCTTTGCAAGTCTTGCCTTTTCCTTCTCGATATCCACAAGCTCATTCAGCGGAATGAAGACAGACGCATGCGCGGTCAGTGCGGAAACGGCACTGTCATCAATGCCTGCCTTATCTTCCCGGATCAGCACTTCCGATGCATAGGACAGCGCGGCAAAGAAGGAACGACCGTGTTCAAAGATCGAACGGGTCTTTTCGGAACCGGAGACCACGAAAAGCTTTGCCTTCTTTGAAGGCGGCACGTTCATATCCGTACGGACGGTACGGATCGCACGGACGGTCTCCTTCATGATCTCGACCGCATCTTCGTCCTCTGCGAAATTCCTGTCCTCACTGTACTCCGGCCATGCGGAAATCATGATGGACTCCTCTTCGTCCTGCAGATTTGTAAAGATCTCCTCCGTGATGAAGGGGATATAGGGATGCAGGAGCTTTAAGACTGTGATCAGAACGGTCTTTAATGTCCAGACTGCCGCATTCTTGGTCTCATCCGCTTCGTTGTAAAGACGCGGCTTCACCATTTCGATGTACCAGTCGCAGAACTCATCCCAGGTGAAATCATAGATCTTGGAAAGCGCCACGCCGAGCTCGAATCTGTCCATATTCTCGGTGACTTCCTTTGTCAGCGTGTTCACCTTGGAAAGGATCCACTTATCCGCCTGTGTCAGATTCTTTTCGGGAGAGACGGACAGATCCGCCTTTTCCATATTCATCATAATGAATCTGGCTGCATTCCAGATCTTGTTTGCGAAGTTGCGGCTTGCTTCGACCTTTTCATAATAGAAACGCATATCGTTGCCGGGTGCGTTTCCGGTCAGAAGCATCATTCTAAGCGCATCCGCGCCGTACTTTTCGATCACTTCCAGAGGATCGATGCCGTTGCCTAAAGACTTGCTCATCTTCCGGCCCTGTGAGTCTCTGACGAGACCGTGGATGTAAACGGTATCAAACGGAATGTCACCCGTATAGGCAAGACCGGAGAAGATCATACGGCTTACCCAGAAGCCGATGATATCGTAACCGGTAACAAGCGTATTCGTCGGATAGAAATATTTCAGTTCTTCGGTCTCTTCCGGCCAGCCGAGCGTAGAGAACGGCCAGAGTGCGGAGGAGAACCACGTATCCAGAACATCCTCCTCGCGCCTTATATTTTTGCTGTGGCAGCACTCACATTCGGTCGCGTCCTCGCGGGAGACGGTGATGTGACCGCAGTCGTCGCAGTACCACGCGGGTATCTGATGACCCCACCAGAGCTGACGGGAGATGCACCAGTCGTGCACATTCTCCATCCAGTTGATATAGGCCTTGGTAAAGCGTTCGGGGACAAACTTCACACGCCCGTCATTGACGACCTCGATGGCCTTCTTTGCCAGCGGCTCCATCTTGACGAACCACTGGGGAG
>JAZUFC010000285.1:0-5404 GCA_045640465.1 Lachnospiraceae bacterium
ATGATCTCCTCTTCATGATCGGTATATTCCTCGGTCACACGGTCGAATACCATCGTGTGCAGATGCTCCTTTGTGCAGCTGTGCCACTTTGCAAGACCGTCGTGGTTCGGATCTCCGGTCTTTGCGAAAGAAGTGAACGCACCGCAGAGCTCCTGCTCGACCTTTTCTGTGATGCCGTCATCCAGCCAGGTGATCGGGCTGTTCTGTGTGTTGTGGAACGCAAATGCCAGATCCGCACCGTGCCAGGACATCCGTCCGCCGTCCTGATCGAAGGGGAGAGCGAAGATGTAGGAATAGAGCGGAGCATCCGTCGCGGCTGCGCGGCACTTCAGGTACGGGATCGAATCGTGGCGGAAGAAGGTGTCGAGAGAGTTTGCATACACTTCGTTGACGCGCGGATAAGCCTTGCGGAAAAGTTCCAGAAGTTTTGTTCCGGTCTCTTCACCGAATTTCGCCTTGACGATCGCTTCACGCTGTTCAGTCGTAAGAAGCTCTTTCTCGCCGACCTTTTCGGAAGGATTGAATTCCGTGAAAGCGTTTCCGACGATGACCGGAATGTCCTTTGAGAATTCAGCCACGCCGTGATACGGTGCATATCCCAGAAACCAGTCATTCGGCTGAGGCGCCCAGCCGACCTTGCCGCCGCGGGCTGCGATCGCCTTGCAGGCTCTGTCAACGGCACGAACCAGCGGAACCTCCGGGCACTCCAAAAGCTTGTCAAACTGATCCTTTTCAAAGCCGAGCTGATTCAGGATCTCGTAAACGATCTCCTCTCTGGGAACGGTGGTCGTGCACATGATGTTGTCATCCGGAATGATGCCGCTCATGATGATGACCTTATGGAAAAGGCCTGCCGCCGAGGGAGTCTGAAGAAGGCACATGCATTTTCCGCCACCGCCCGAATGGCCGAAGATCGTCACGTTTTCCGGATCGCCGCCGAAGGAGGCGATATTGTCATGGATCCAGGAGAGCGCAGCCACGAGGTCCGCAAGTCCTAAATTGATAGAGTTTTTATACTGTTCGCCGAACGCGGAGACGTCCAGATGACCGAACACGTTCAGACGGTGGTTCAGGGAGATATAGACCACGCCGTCTTTCTTCGCCAGATTGAAGCCGTCGAAGGTCCTGCACATGATGCCGGAGCCTTCCGCATATCCGCCGCCGTGAATGTAGACCATGACCGGCTTTTTGTCACCGTCCCCGATGTTGTCCGTCCAGATGTTCAGATACTGGCAGTGCTCGGACTCCGGCCAGAAACCGTGCATCTCGGAGACCTCCTCCTGAGGCATTTCCTTCGGGAAGCGCTGACCGGTGCAGCTCGCCCCGTAGCTTAATGCATTTCTGATGCCTTCCCAGGGTTTTACGCGTTCCGGCATCTCAAAGCGGCGTGCGTCTGCGTATTTGATTCCCAAAAAGTGATAGATACCGTTATAGAAATAGCCTTTCAGCAGGCCTTCCTGTGTTTTGACGACAGTTTTCTCATCGTCACAGAAAAATTTTTTTGACATGATATTACCCTGTGCGCTGTGCACGGTCCTTTCTTCCCGGAGTCTCCGGAATCATTTCCTAAAGCGTACACCGAAAACAGTTCCGGTGTCAATAAAAGCGTATGATCTTTTGCAGGAAATGATGGAAAAATGCAGTCGGTTATGATATGATATTGGAGTCAAAATGGATGGTCGGAGCAGCTGTTCCGGCAGAATACAGGGCGATCAAAGAGCCTTTTCCTTTACCGGCACGCAAGCGTGCGTGACGGAACGGCTTTTGATCTTGAATTCACAGATCACGGAAAAATATGGAAAAAGAAAAACAGGAAATCACAAAACCCGCAAAAAAGCGGGCAAAAAAGAAAGACGGATTCAGGGAAAAAATGCGGGAGGTACGCCTGAGAGTCGTATGGACCGTGGCGCGTTTTCTTGTCAGCCCCTTTATCAGACAGAAATTTGCGTATGCGTACGATAAAAGCATCAAGGGCGGCCCCTATCTGATCCTCTGCAATCACAACACAGACTGGGATCCTCTGCTTCTCGGCATGGCATTTCCGCAGAGAGTCTCTTTTGTGGCAAGCGAGCATATCTTCCGGAAGGGGGTTGTTTCAAAGCTTCTCCGTTTTGCGGTGGACCCGATCTCCAGACTGAAAGGGACCGTGGCGCTGAATACGGTGCGTGAGATCGTGGATAAACTGAAGAGCGGCATCAATGTGGCGATCTTCGCGGAAGGAAACCGGAGCTTCAACGGACTCACAGGCGATATTCCGGAATCCATCGGAAAACTGGCAAGACTCTGCGGCGTATCGGTAGTGACCTACCGTCTGGACGGCGGGTATCTGACTTCTCCGCGCTGGTCCAGAACGATCCGCAGGGGAAAAATGAAAGGCTCCGTAGTCCGGATCTATCCGGCCGAGGAGGTCCGCAAAATGAAGCCGGAAGAACTGAACGAATCGATCCGCGCGGATCTTTCGCTGGATGCCATGAAGGAACAGCGCACGCACATGATCCGCTTCCGCGGAAAGCGTCTTGCGGAGCATCTGGAGAATGTTCTCTGCCTGTGTCCGAAATGCGGACAGATCGGAAAGCTTCAGAGCCGCGAGGACCGGCTGTTCTGCGACTGCGGCTTCAGTGTCCGCTATAATGAGTTCGGTTTCTTTGAGGGAGAGGATGCTCCCTTTGACAATATCACCGACTGGGACAACGATCAGACAGAGAAACTGATCGCTTCTCTGCCGGAAGGAGACGGCTGTATCTTCAGCGACACGGAAATGGTCATGAAGGAGGTCTTCCCGGACCACAGCGAAAAGGTGGTCGGAAAAGGAGAGATGCGCCTGTTCCGCGACCGGCTGGAATGCTGCGGAAAGATCTTCCCGCTCAGCAGGATCGGCGGGTTTGCGCTCCGCGGACCGCAGGCTGTGAATCTCGGAACCGATTCCGGCAATTATGAGATCGTTTCGGACAATGTCCGCTGCACGAGAAAATACATGACGGTGATCCGGTATCTGCAGGGCCTGAATACTTCGGCGGCAAAGGCCTGAACGTGCATACCGCATCAGATGAAACATTGAAAGGAGAAAGTGATGAAACTAAATTACAGACGTACTTTCCTCATCGGTTTTGCATTCTTCGGGATCCTGCTTTTATGGCAGGTGTACGATTCCTGGTGCCCGACCTTCCTGACGGACATTTTTGCACGCCGGATCTACGGGATCTCTTCCGCGGAACTGAAGGCAGGGGAGGCAAAGAATATTCTGAAGGTGCAGTGGCTGGTCGGCATCATCATGGCCTGCGACAATCTCGCAGCGCTCATTCTTCTGCCGATCTTCGGCTCCCTTTCCGATAAAACAAAGACCCCGATCGGAAAACGCATGCCCTACATTCTGGTCGGTACCTTTGTTGCAGCGGTGGCGTTTCCGTTCATTCCGCTGTTCTTCCATAAGAACAACATCGCCGGCATGGTCATCACCATGGCGATCGTGCTGATCTTCATGATGATGTACAGAAATCCGGCAGTTTCCCTGATGCCTGATATCACGCCGAAGCCTCTCCGTGCGAAGGCAAACGGCATCATCAATATCATGGGATATTTAGGCGGCGCAGCTGCGACCGTTCTCGGTATCTTCATGAAGCTTTCCGACTACATCAACGTTTCCGATGAATACAGAAAGCTCTGGATCATTGAAGTTCCTTTCCTGATCGCCTCCGTGCTGATGGTGATCTCCGCACTGATCCTCTTCTGGAAGATCAAAGAGAATGAGCTTTCGGAACAGCTTGCACCCGAAATGGAAGAAGGCGAGCGTCTGGCAGCGGTGGCAACTCCCGTTGATGATGACAAGCCCATGTCTCCGGAAAACAAAAAGATGCTTTTTGCGATCCTCGGCGCAGAATTTCTGTGGTTCATGGCAGACAATGCGATCGGCACCTATATCGGCAACTACGTGATCTATTATATGCAGGCCGCATCCAGCGCAACCATGATCCTGACGATCATCGGCGGTCTGGGCTCTGTCATCGGTTTTGCCATTGCAGGCATGATCGCGGACCGTGTCGGCCGGAAATGGACGGTCGCGGCAGGCCTTGTCCTTTCCTTTGTATCGCTTCTGTTCATGATCTTTGTCGGCCCGACAGGCCGTGTGACCGGTGTGAACGGCGAATTCTCCTTCCCGGCTGCTTTGTACGTGGTCTGGGTCGTCAAAGGCTTCGGCATGGCACTCGTTCATAACTGCTCCTTCCCGATGGTCGTGGAGCTCTGCTCTTCCAAAAAGATCGGAAAATTCACAGGCTTCTATTACACCTCCAGTATGGCGGCACAGACGATCACACCGATCCTTCTCGGTCTTCTGTTCAACGTGACCGGTGTCTGGTTCATGCTTCCCATCTACTCTACGGTGATGATCGCAGCCAGCCTGTTCGTATTTGTCAAATTCGTGGAGAATATCAAAGTGAATAAAGTTCAGAACGCCAAGGGCCTGGAAGCCATCGGCGGAGATGACTGATAAAACGTAAGGAGGATCTTTTATGTCAGAAGGTTATTTTTCAAGAGTGGAAGTGACTGATTACGGCCCCTATACCACAAAGCTCATGCTTCCCGTTCAGGGGATCGTGAAAAAGGATGCGGTAGGTACGGACACCTTCTCTGTTTTTGTGAAGCGCATGACCCCGAACGGCAGCCAGCAGATGATCATGAAACGCATGCCCGGCCCGTTTGATCCGAATGCACCCCGCGTTATGATCCCCGGCAACGGCTATCTGACCGTAAAGAAGGCTTATCCTTCCGACCGTCAGGGCGAAGAGAAGGAAGAAGGCAGCTTCATTACACTGGAGCTTTCCTACGGCCCCACCGAACCTTTGAATGCGGTGTTCGGATCTGCAGGCGGCGGCTTCAACGAGCGGCTTTATGTAAAGCACACGATCACGCAGATCAAACCTTTCGCAGTGGAGGACGGTACGGTCTCCGGTCTTGTATACGACACGCTTCTGAAGACTGACGAACCGGATCTGTACGGCTGGATCAATTCGGTCTCTTCCTATAAAGAGTGTCCTCTCGGCTACGGTTATTTCGTACCGCAGGGTCCGGGAGAAAAGAAGCCTCTTGTAATCTGGCTGCACGGGGCAGGCGAAGGCGGTTCCGATCCGACGGTCGCTTATGCGGAAAACAAGGTCGTGGCGCTTGCAAAGCCCGGCATTCAGAAGTATTTCGGCGAGGGCGGCGCTTATGTGCTGGTTCCCCAGACTCCGACCTACTGGATGGACAGCGGCAGCGGCGAAATGGAGATGAACGGACAGACTATGTACGGTCCCGCACTGAAGGCCTGCATCGATGAGTTCATCGAAAAGAATCCCGGCGTCGATACCGACCGCATCTATATCGGCGGTGATTCTAACGGCGGGTTCATGACCGTCCGCATGATCAT
>JAZUFC010000286.1:0-11843 GCA_045640465.1 Lachnospiraceae bacterium
CAGAACCTCGGGGCTTCTCTCGTCCGGCACATCCAGAACCGGCTCCATCATCTTCTCCAGTGCAGGGAAGAAATCGGACTTCAATAGTGCGTCATAGTCGACGTTCGGGCTGAATTCCGTATACAGCTGCTTGATATTGCAGATCCGGCCGCCGTCGGTCATCTGATATTTCCGTTCCACGATCTTCTCGGGATCATTCAGTAAACTCATCTTTTTCTCCTTTGCGTTTTTGGTCATTTATGAAAGAGGAGCGGAAAATGCTTTCTCCGCTCCTTTTTTCTTACAGGTCGCTCTTTCTCTTTAAGGGAAGGATCTCGTCAAGAACCTTGCGGGTATAATCCTCCCAGAGATCGAAGTCATGCTTGTAGCCTTCAGCCACGATATAGTCGACATCGATGCCGAGTTCTTTCATGATCTTCACATCGTCTTCCACACGTGCACGGATGAATTCATCGCTGCCGCAGATGACCGTGAATTTCGGAAGTTCCTTACCTTCTTCAATATTCTTCTTTGCAACTGCGTACATATCGAGCGGGCTGCCCTTGAAGGAATCCGCGTCACCGAAGGAAGAATTGTAGATCGGCAGGAAGTTGATGAAATGGTCACTCTTTAATTCGGAGATCATGGTCTCTGTGTTCAGCGTCATGCCGATACCGCCGGACATATCGACGCAATGCGCGAACTTCTCGGGATTCATCAGTGCGGTTCCGAGAGCTGCATTTGCACCCATGGCGTAACCGACGATGAAGTTATCCTCTCTCTTGTCGGAAGAAGCAAACAGGGTCTGGATGACGACCGGAAGCTCCTTGGAAATAAAGGTCTGGTACTTGACGCCGTACTGGGTGTCAACGCCGAAGCTGTTCGTGATGTTCGGAGTGACGAGCATGACGTTATTGTCCTGTGCGTAACGCTCAGCATTCGTATAACGGTAAGTCAGGGTGTCATCGTCTCCGCCGCCGTGGATCAGATAGACGGTCTGGAACTTCATGCCCTTTTTGTAAACGCCCTTTTTCTCGTGAGGAACTGCCGGATTCTCGTCATGCGTTCCCTTTTTCTCCGTATTGAGATCGTAATAGCTGTAGTTATCTGTCGGATAAACGACCGTTACATCCACGTATCTTCCGAGCTCCTGGCTGCGGAAATTGAATCTCATAATACCCATCGATTTACCTCCGTAAAAAATAGATAATTGCCCGACGCCCTGCGGCAGCGGGATGTGCACTGTTCTGTCAGGTGTTTTCCAGGAAATCGAAGATCTCCGGAAGTACCGCTGCGAAGCTGTCCTCATGACGCGCACCCGCAACAGGCAGGAAGCGGATATCAAGGCCCTCGCTCTTTGTCTTGACATAAGCGTTCCGGATATAATCAAAGCCGTGATAATCCTCGGTACCCGCGATCAGAAGAAGCGGAAGGCCGAGAAGCTTTGTATAGTCAAAGAAACGCATGTCGGGCGCTGCGCCTGCGGGAACCGCCGCCCGGAAGATACCGGGATGCGCAGCCGGGATGTAAAACGCGCCCATACCGCCCATGGAATTGCCGAACAGGAACCTTCTGTCCATATCGATCCGATACTCTCTGCAGACCAGATCGATCACCTGCAGCACGGCATCCTCGGACTTTTTTCTGTTTTCAATGCAGAAATCACTTAAGTGACAGGGATTCTCCGGATTCGTATAATCGAGTCCGGGCACGTCTGCACCCTCCGGAAGAAGGAGGCAGCCGTAGGTGGAATCCGCCACACCGCCGTCGATCGCAAGCAGAATGTAGCCGAGCTTTTCCGCATAACGCTGGATCTCATTGTTCGTTGCCGTAAAGACTTCGTCCGTGCTGCTTCCGCCGCCGTGGAACAGGCAGAGAAGCTTCATTGTCTGCGAACCGTCATAATAAGTCGGCACATACAGACGAAACGGAAGGAGCTTTTTTAAAGGCTCGCACCAGAAGACTCTGTACAGATCTCCCCAGTCCTTGTCTCTTTCCCAAAGATCCCACCAGAGATTGCGGAAACGGTCCGCATCCACTCCGTTATCAGAAAAGATATAACGGTTCTGGGATACTGTCAACTTTTTTCTGAGGACCTCCGAAAGGAATGCTTCCGCAGGAACATAGAGAAAGCCGTTTTCCTCAAAAGAACCTTCATAAGTATCGGGAAGTTCATGATCGGGAGAGTAGATCCGCTTCAGATCCTCCAGTCCCAGATACAGAAGACCATCCTTCATCACAGGTCCCGCAAGAAGATCATAACGGTACTTATCTAACAGACAATAGTTTTTGGAAGGATAGATCACAAGCTCCTTCATGTTGAATCCGAATACCAGATTCTGATTGATAACCATAATTTCCTCCGTCTCTTACCACTCGATCGCTTCCGCTTCATCCACCAGGATCTGAACAGCTGACGGCAGGATGAAGCCGCGGTCTGCCATTCTCTGTGCAGAAGCCTTCACCTTTTCCACATAATCCGCCTGATCCTTATAAAGCGTGTCGCGGTATTCTTTATCATAAAGAATGCAGGCCGCATCGTCGGTCCAGCGGCCGAGCGGAGCTTCCACATAAGGATTGCGGATACCGCCCTTATGGTTTCCGGTCTCATCCAGCGCAAAATCCATGTCCGGATAACAGCCGGTCAGTTCGATATAACTGTCTTCCTTCGGCGGAAGGGTGCCGTCAAGCATCCATGCCTTGATATTATGATAGGCACAGGCGTAGATCATCCAGTTCATCTGATTCCAGTACGTGAATTCATTTCCCTTGTCACGTCTTTCAGTACCGAGCTTCAGATAATCCTCTTCGCATGCAAAACAGGAGATGTTCTGACGGAAGGCCGCGGTCACGCTCAGGCCGGGGATCTCGTACCAGCGAGACTGCTTTCCGGGTTCGTCTCCATCCGGACAGCGCCACAGAGATGCCCAGAAGGGATGCGGCGGAACGTCTCTTAGATCGCCTGCGGTCTCGACACGGATGACCGGTACATTGCAGGTCCGTGAACAGCGCGGATCGGTAAAATCAAACATATCCTGATCGTAGGCGATCCATCCGCCGCCGCCGGACATGTACATCAGATATCCGTCGATCACGGGGCTTCCGTCCGGAAGTACCATCAGATCCTGGAAACCGGCGATATAGGAATTGAAGTCGTTGATACCGATCATGACGGCTTTCTTTACGTCATAGCCGAAGAAAGGAGATCTTTCCTCGCCGCTCTTTAAAAGCGCGATCATCTGGAATACCATGTCGAAGACCAGACTTCTTTCGTATGTCTCGTCGAACTTCATGACGAATTCCATGTTGTGCTTCATGAAATATTCATACATCGGATCCCAGCCCGCTTCCCCGCGCTCCTCTTCCGGAAGCGGATTCAGAAGCATACAGTCTCCGTACTTTCCGGGATCGATATCACGAAGGGATTTCAGGCAGTTGCCGTCCTTCGTATAGCCGACCCAGGCGTCGCCCGATGACAGGATCTCTTCAAAGGTCTGACCGAAGCCTGCGTTGCAGTGATCGATCGTAAAAGAACCGTTGAAGGTCTCAAAAGCGATCACGCCGCTGAAACGGGCCGGATCCTTCGGCTTTCTGACCACGATGCGCGAGCAGTACGGGCAGTCTTCGTTCACGATCACGGGTGCCAGATGGATGTTCGGATAATTGTATACATTGGCCGTACCGCGGATCAGATATTCTTCCTCCACATACCCCCAGGCCTCCAGATCGATGGGCTTTTCAAAACGGGCCGCACCGTCTACACAGGGGCCTTCCTTTTCAAGATCGAACTTTCTTACAAAGGCTGTGGGCTTTACAACTGTTTTCTCAAGTCTCTTATACATATCTTCCCTCTGTTGCACAAAGCGGAAAGCCGCAGATGGCGGCTTTCCGCAGCTGTAAAAATATCTTTATGCCTGCAGTAATGATGCTTTGATCTCCTCTGCTCTGTGGCAGCTCACGAAATGCTCCGGAGAGATCTCGCGAAGTACCTGATCCTTCTTGCATTCCTCTGTCGCATAAGGACAACGCGGTGCAAAACGGCAGCCCGGTGCGGGCTCTACGGGAGATGTGACCTCACCGCGAAGGATGATCCGCTTCATGGGCGAATGAATATCCGTACTCGGGATCGCGGAAAGAAGCGCTTTGGTATACGGATGGACCGGGTTCAGGAAAAGCTCCTTGGAAGGACTCTTTTCCACCAGATTGCCCATGTACATTACGCAGATATGATCCGATACGTGACGAACGACTGACAGGTCATGCGTAATGAACATGAAGGTCAGGCCGTATTCATCCTGCAGATCCTGGATCAGATTCAGGATCTGTGCCTGGATCGAAACGTCCAGTGCAGAAACAGGCTCGTCACAGACAACGAACTTCGGATTCAGTGCGAGCGCACGGCCGATGCCGACACGCTGTCTTCTTCCGCCGTCCAGTTCGTGCGGATAGGAAAGTGCCAGACGTCTGTCAATACCGACAAGATCCATGATCCTGTCCGCTTCCTTGTCAAGCTCCGCACGCGAGAAGCGCTTGGAAAGCACCAGCGGCTCCAGGATCGTCTGCTTGACGGTAAATCGCGGATTCAGTGAGGAATACGGATCCTGGAAAATGATCTGCGCATTCTCACGGAACTCACGCAGCTTCTTTCCCTTCAGCTTCGTCACATCCTCGCCTTCGAAAATGATCTGTCCGCCGGTGCTTTCCAGCAGATGGATCATCGTACGGCCGAGTGTGGACTTGCCGCAGCCGGACTCACCGACAACGCCTAAAGTATGACCTTTTTCGATCGTAAAGGAGACATCATCAACAGCGTGAAGATCACCCTTGCTGGTCTGGAAATACTTCTTCAGATTTTTGACCTCGATCAGTGTGCTCATGCCTCTGTCTCCTTTCCTTCATATTTCCAGCAGCGTACAAAATGCGTACCGCCGACATTTACAAGCTCAGGCTCTCCGGCCTTGCACTTTTCGCTGCACTCCGCGCATCTGGGATGGAACTTGCAGCCCGCGGGAAGATCCGCCGGGTTCGGCGGCATGCCGTCGATGGGATGCAGTCTCTTCTCGTCTCCCGTGAGTGTCGGAAGGGATCCGAAAAGGCCCAGTGTGTAGGGATGAAGCGGGGTATCGAAGATCTCTTCTTTGGAACCCATCTCGATGATCTCGCCCGCATAAACGACAGCGACCTTGTCGCAGGTCTCTGCGACAACGCCCAGATCATGTGTGATCATGATCATGGAAGTGTTCTGCTCCTCACGAAGGTCCTTCATCATGTCCAAAACCTGCGCCTGAATGGTAACGACCAGTGCGGTCGTGGGCTCATCCGCCAGAATCAGCTGCGGGTTGCAGGCAAGCGCCATGGCGATGACCACACGCTGCTTCATGCCGCCCGAGAACTGATGCGGATATTCATTGTAACGACTGGCGGGAATTCCTACCTTTTCCAGCATTTCGCAGGCACGAAGCTCCACATCCTTCGGAGAAAGCTCCTTGTGATGAAGATGAATGGCCTCCGAGATCTGGTCGCCGACGGAAATGACCGGGTTTAATGCAGTCATGGGATCCTGGAAGATCATGGAGATCTTCTCGCCGCGTACCTGACGCATATTCTTTTCGGAAAGCTTGAACAGGTCTTCCCCTTCAAGGAGGATCTCGCCGTTTCTGACTTTTGCGGGCGGATCGGGCAGGATGCGGAGAATGGATTTTGCGATCGTGGTCTTGCCCGCGCCGGTCTCACCGACGAGACCGAGCGTTTCACCGCGCATCACATCAAAAGTGACTCCGTTGACTGCCTGCACCACTTCGCCGCCTGCGGTATATTCCACCACAAGATCCTTTACAGAAAGGAGTATATCATTCTCTTTCTTTTCAATTTCTGACATAGTTTTTCTCCTTTCCGTCAGTCTTTCAGCTTCGGATCCATTGCATCACGAAGACCGTCACCCAGCATATTCAGGGCCAGAACAGCGATCATGATGGTGATACCGGGCACAAGCACCAGTCTCGGGTACTGACGCAGGAACTGTCTTGCATCCGAAAGCATTGCGCCCCATTCCGGTTCGGGCGGCTCGATGCCGAGGCCGATGAAGGAAAGGGAGGCTGCCGTCAGGATGGACTGCGCCACGCTCATCGTTCCCATAACGATCAGGGGAGAGATGGCGTTCGGCAGGATATGACGGAAGATGATCCGGAAGTTCGAGCAGTTGATGGAGGTCGCCGCTTCCAGATATTCCATCTTTCTGATATTCAGAATGGACGCACGGATCATACGCGCATAGGACGGTGTGGTACCGAATGCCAGCGCAACGATACAGTTCGTGAAGCCGGGCCCTAAGATTGCTGCGATCGCGATGGAAAGCACCAGACCGGGGATGGAGTTGATGACATCGAGGATACGCATGATGACATCATCCACCACGCCGCCGAAATAACCGGCGATAGAGCCGATAATGATACCGGCAGTCATGGCCATGGCTACGGAATAGATACCGATTCTGAGTGAATATCTTCCGCCGTACATCAGACGGGAAAGAACGTCACGGCCGAGCTGATCGGTTCCCAGAAGATGTTCCTTCGTGAACACGGAGAAGATGTTGCTGTAATCGGTCTGATCGTATTTATACGGAGAAATGTAAGGTGCGAAGATCGCGACCAACGCCATGATCACAACGATCACCAGACCGACCATAGCGCCCTTGTTTTTCGCAAGCCGCTTTACGATCTCAACGAACTGGCTGCTTTTCTTCAGTTTTTTCTGTGTATTCTCTGCCATCGTCACACCTCCGCGGAAGCCACATTCTGCTTCTTTGATTTCTTCTTATGCTGGCCCTGGTACTGCGCCTTGATACGCGGATCTACGAATGCATATACAAGGTCGACCAGCAGCATGACCAGACTGAATGCGATACAGATAAAGATAACGCCGCCCTGAACCGCAGGATAGTCACGCTGATTGATGGCATTCACGATATACACGCCGAGTCCGGGGAATGCGAAAACGGTCTCGATGACCAGCGCACCGCCGAGCGTAACGCCGAAGCTCATGCCGGCTGATGTGATGACGGGGATCAGCGCATTTTTCAGTGCATGCTTGTAAATAACATCATGCTCCGTCTGGCCCTTTGCACGGGCGGTTGAAATGTAATCCGCACGGATGACCTCCAGCATGGAGGAACGGGTCTGACGGGCGATACCGGCGATACCGCCGATACTTGCAGCAAGGCAGGGCAGGACATAATACTTCGGGTCGCCTACCGTGTATCCGCCGAATGGCAGGATCCCCAGATAGACCGCGAATATCAGCTGCAGCATCTGCGCCACCCAGAAACCGGGCATGGACACGCCAAGCAGAGAGAACAGCATGGTAAACGTATCGCCTGCTTTATTTCGATGCGTAGCTGCGAGAACTCCGAGCGGAATGCCCGCAGCCAGCGTTATGATCATGGAAACAAAAGCGATCAGGATGGACCGGGGGAATCTGGTGAGGATCTCACGTGAGACCGATGCTCCTGATGTATAGGAAGTGCCGAAATCAAAACGGAAAAAGACGTCTCTCATGTAGGTAAAGAGTCTTTCGAAATAAGGCTTGTTCAGTCCCAGTTCTTCCCGCTTCGCGGCATACTGCTCCTTGGTGGCGTTTGCGCCGAGGATCGTCTGTGCCGGATCACCCTTCGCAAAATACATGATCGTGAAGATCAGGACCGTCACGCCGAGAATGACCGGAATGATCAGAAGAAGCCTTTTAACAATATATCTTATCATTTTTGAGTACTCCGTTCTCGTACAAAAATCTGTCCGTAAAGTGCAGGAATGACCCGTCCGGACGGACGGGCCTCCCTGCAGTATAATGCCGGTGCTGCCTTTTCAGCCAGAGTGTTCATCAATCAAAGAGTGCCGGATCGTATTCAGCGGAACCGAAGAGGATGAAGCACTTATCGGAAAGAGGATTGCTCTTAACGCCGATGTTGGCAACATAGTTGTAGTAGTCATAGTACAGACCGCGGCTGACTGCAACGCTCTTCAGATACTGATGGAAAGCGTCAGCTGTTTCAGCATTGTGGGTCTTCTCTTCCAGGCATGCACGAAGGAGAACCTGCATTTCCTCATCGGTGTAACCGCACTGGGTCATGCCGCCGAAGGAATCCTGGTCGAAGGAGTACTTGAAGATAGAGGTTACATAGTCGCCGGAAGCCTTGTTGTCGATGGTGACATCCCAACCGGTGTAGGAGTTTCTCTCTGCTACGAATACTGCATCGTCAACGGTGTTCAGTTCGCATGCGATACCGACAGCACGAAGGTTGTCCTGGATAACTTCTGCGATACGTGACCATGTGGTATTGCTGCTGGTCAGAAGAGTGATGGTCTCGCCGTTGTAGCCAGCTTCTTCCAGAAGGGCCTTTGCTGCTTCGGGATCATAATCGAAGTACGGTTCTTCGTCCCACTTCTTGAGGTAATCCGGATAACCGTCATTACCATAGGTATGGGTTACGTTACCGTTTCCGAGTGCAACTACTGCTACCAGAGCTGCCGGATCAACAGCTGTGAAGATCGCTTCACGAAGCTTCTGGTTGTCTTCGCAGATACTTGCTACGCCGCTCTCAGACTTGGAACCGCCCATGTTGAAGGACAGAACGTAGGAAAGAGAGTTCGGGATAGAGAACAGATTGTACTTTGTGGTGTCGTCGAACAGGAAGAGCTGAGACTGGTCAATTCTGCTGCCCCAGTCAGCTTCGCCGGATTCTACCATACCTGCACGGGTGGAAGCATCGATAACGCTGGTCATAACGACCTTGTCAACTTCAGCCTTATCGAAAACGGTGCGGAGTTCGTCCTTCTGCCAGTAGTTTTCGTTCTTCACGAATTCATAGCTTGCGCCTGAAACGAAGTTCTTGATTACGTACGGAGCGGAAGAAACAACTTCGGTTGCATCTGCAAATCCGTTGTATTTGTCGAAAGCTGCCTTGGAAACGATACCGATCTGAGTGATGGAGTTGACAAATGCACCTGCCTGGGTGTTTGCCATATGAACGGTAATTTCGTAATCAGACTTCTTCTCAACAGATTCAATAGCGCCTACCTGCATAGCCAGGTTGCCCTGTGCGATGCATTCTTCGATAGAGAATACTACGTCATCAGCGGTGATGTGGTTGCCTTCGGTATCGTAAACATAATCGAAAAGCTCAACATCATAAGTTACATCGTCAACCTTGGTGTAAGTCTTACCAACGCCGGGGAACAGATAACCGTCGATGCTGCCTTCGGTATCGGTAATATACTGGCTCTTATAGAATACGGGCTGATAGCCGTAAAGGCCGAGCGGTCCCATACCTTCGTTCATACCCTGATAAGGATTCAGAGAAGTCAGAGCTGCGTGGAATGCAATGTGCAGAACCTTTTCCTTAGCGGTCTCTGCATTGTCGCCTGCGGGCTCAGCTGCTTCTTTGGAGCCGGGCTCGTCATTGCCTGCGGGAGTGGTTCCCTGGCATGCTGCCATGGAAAGCACCATTACAAGCGCAAGCAGAAGTGCAAAAAATTTCTTCATTTTTTTCCTCCCATTGAATTTGGTTGTTCTATACTCTGCAGGTCTGTTTCCGCCTTTACGCTTTCTCCATCACAATATGCGGGCGGGAGGAAGCAGCCCTGATAAGTACCGTGGTTCTCTGCCGACTGCAAAGATCATATTTTTTATACAACTAATTAAACATACACTCCTTAAAATGTCAATCAGTTTTAAACAATACCGGTGCCTGTTTGCGCCCCGCATCTCGTCCGCCGGAAAATTCACGCTTGCTTCCCGGGCAGAAAAGCGGTATAGTATAGTTGGTATGTTGTAAAGTGGTTATTATACCCTGCTCTTTAATCTGTACGTCTTCACCGCTTAAGCATGCCATCAGTTCAGAAGCATACCGGGACCGGTCTTTCCTGCCGCCGGTATCATCGGAAAAAGGAGATCTTATGAAACTGAAAAAAGCTCTCTGCATCCTGTTTGCTCTTCTTCTGTGCTTCGGCCCGGCATCCGGCTGCGGCAAGGAAAAAGAACAGGACGCAGAATCGGATAACGCACAGGAATGGGCTGCAGCCGTCCCGTATTCGGCGGAACCGGCAATGTCCGTTTCGGAAACGGAACCCGTGTATGAAGCCGGCACCGCTCCTGCGGAGACCACGGAAGCACCCACGGAGGACCCCATGAAAGGGCTCACGGCGCTCGCAGTCGTGCCCGGTTATGTAAACGTCCGTTCCGGCCCTGCCACTACTTATGATATCGTCGGCAAGATCTACGACCAGTGCGCAGCCGTGATCCTGGAAGAGACCGAAGGCGAGGACGGCACCTGGTACCGCATCACCTCCGGCAATCTGGACGGCTACATCAAATCCGAGTTTTTCATCGTCGGCGAGGAAGCCGAAGCGAAGCTCGACGAAGTCGGTGTTCTGACCGGCACGGTCAATGAAGACTGGCTCCGCGTACGTTCCGCACCGGATCTGACAGATCCCGAAAATGTATACACGTTCTACGAACGCGGCACTCTTGTTTACATCCGTGACCTCACCGAAGACGGCTGGGCGGTCATCGAATCGGATGACGCCGGCGAAGGTTATGTCTATGCAGACTGCCTGAAGATCGAAAGAGTCTTCAAGACCGCTATTACACTGGAAGAGGAGGCTGCGGAGATCGCAAAGAGAGAAGCTGCGGAGGAAGCTGCGCGGATCGCACAGGAAGAGTACGAAGCGGCTCTGGCAGCACAGGCAGCCGCGGAAGCGGAAGCCGCCGCACAGGCAGCCGCGTGGGCTGCTCAGCAGCAGGCATGGCAGGAGCAGCAGGCCGCTCAGGCGGCAGCTTGGGCACAGCAGCAGGCCGCTCAGCAGCAGGCAGCACAGCAGCTTGCGGCACAGCAGGCACAGGCCGCGGCAGACGCCGCTCAGGCAGCAGCGATTGCAGCAGCGGACGGAACGCAGAATTCTCTCCGGAACGCAGTCGTTGCCTTTGCGCTTCAGTTTGTCGGAAATCCGTACGTACACGGCGGAAGAAGCCTTGTCTACGGTACCGACTGCTCGGGCTTTACCTCTCTCGTCTATCAGAATTTCGGCTATTATCTGGACTATACGCCGGCAGGGCAGGCAGCTCAGCTTGTGGAGGTACCGCTCGATCAGATCCTTCCGGGTGACCTTCTGTTCTACTCCAACACCCAGAAATGGCTCGGTCATGTGGCCATGTACATCGGAAACGGACAGATCGTCCATGCGGGAACGCCGGAAACCGGTATTTTTATCGCAAGCGCTTATTACAGACAGCCGCTGTTCGCGCGCCGCGTCATCAACTGATAATAATCACAACAAAGATCCGGACTGCTCTCACGCAGCCCGGATCTTTTTTCGTTCAGACTCTTTATTCTGTTATTTCTTCCACAGGGGCAGAAGACTCTGTGTATTCACGTCCGCAAGACCCAGCGTTGTCATCTTGATATCCGGAATGACCGGAAGACTGACGAACGCAAGGTTCATAAAAGGCTCGATCCCCTCCGCACAGCCGAGGGTCTGTGCCGCCGCACGCACCTCTGCATTCAGTCTTGCCATTTCCGCCGCATCTTCAAGACCCATCAGTCCGCTGACGGGAAGAGGCATCACAGAAAGGACCTTTCCTTTGCAGACCGCAGAAAGCCCGCCGTTCATCTCACGGACCGTATTGGCTGCAAGCGCCATATCCTCTTCATTCGTTCCGAGGACGATCAGATTGTGTGAATCATGCGACACAGAAGATGCGATCGCGCCGCTCTTCAGGCCCATGCCCGTCACAAAGCCGAGACCGATATGACCGGTATTCTTATGACGTTCGATCACCGCAAGCTTCACGATGTCACGCGAAATATCGAT
>JAZUFC010000287.1:0-4371 GCA_045640465.1 Lachnospiraceae bacterium
TTTACGGCACTGCGGTTATTTTTTCAGTGAAATTTCTTTTTCGGAAGCCGCCATCTGGCTAGCAGGAAGATCAGGAAGACAAGTAGCGCGGTAAGAAAAGCCAGTGTGACGATGAGCCATCCGTCCAGCGTGACCAGATCCTCCGGCTCTGAAAACGTGATCGCAGCGGAATCCTGACCGGCAAACAGCGGACTTCTGACTTCTGTCTGATCCTGTGAGAGCAGGACGGAACCCAGCGGATAGTTCTGGTAGGTATAAGTGATGCGTATCCCGTCTTCCACGTTCTCAATGCTTTTCTGAAGCTTGTCGAAGGTCACGTTTTCCGGAAGAAGGATCGAGTCCGTGGAATCCAGACTGATCAGAGAGACTTCCGGTGTGGGAATCGACAGAGGAGAGGGCGTGAAGGTATTGTCCATGGAAAGAGAGGTGTCCAGTTCCGCCGGGAGCACACGGTGGAAATAGTGGAAGCCGAAGTCCAGAAGCGACTGCGTGGAAACATACTGGCTGCCGTCTTCGCAACCCATGACAACGGCGATGAGTTTTGTGCCGTCCCTCTGCGCATAGGTCACCAGATTGTAGCCCGATTCATCCGTATGTCCGGTCTTTCCGCAGACCACGTCCGGATTGTAGTATTCGGAGGAGGAACGGATCATCATGTGCGTGTTCGTCATGGGGATATCCTTCGGAAGAAGGTCATCCGCATGATGTACGTATGAAGGTGTGGAGGCGATCTCCACAAAGGTGCTGTTTCTGACGCAGGCCTGCATGATCAGGGCAAGATCATAGGCGCAGGTGTAATGCATGTCCTCGTGAAGTCCGTTCGGGTTGGAGAAGAGCGTATTGACCGCGCCGAGCTGATAAGCACGCTCGTTCATGAGCACCACGAAGGATTTGGCCGAACCGGCCACATGACCCGCAAGCGCGTTTGCCACTTCATTCGCGGAAGGAAGAAGAAGGCCGTACAGACAGTCTCTTAAAAGCATCTGTTCGCCGCGCCGCATACCGATATGACTGCTGCCGGAGGGAATGTTGACCGCTGCGAAATCAAAGTCCACGATGTCGGAAAGCGAACTGTTTTCGAGAGAAAGAAGCGCAGTCATGAGCTTTGTCGTGGAAGCCGGATACATGGCGTCCGTCGCGTTTTTCGCAAACAGGATCTCACCGGAGTCCGCGTCCATCAGAACGGCGGCCGAAGCGCTGACGGACGGTGCTGCCGGCCAGTCCGGCGGAATCGAGGCGATGACCGCGTCCACGTCGTCTTTGTCCTGCGCATCTGCGGGAATTGCGGCGGAAAAAAGGAGAAGCGCCGCCAGAACGATTGAAAAGTATAGACGGAATGTTTTCTGTTTCATAAGATCCTTTCAAAAGAAGAAGTCTTTTCCCTGTTATACCATAAATTGATGTCCGGGTCAAAAGTTTTGATACCGCACCGCAATAAGGCCTTAATGCCCTTTCGTAAGCAGGCTCCCGCCGGGCATTCGCCCTTTTGACCCCGGTATTACAGAATTTAGGTGACAAACGGCGTGATGTGTAGTATAATAACAACGTATATCCGGATTCTTGCATGGACAGACTTATTCCGGCCGGATATGCGGAATATTGAAATAAAGGGAGGAAAATAGATGGGTATTCTCAACAACATTTTTAACAAGGACCAGCTTCTGAATGTGATCGAATGGCCGGATATGGACGACGACGCCATTTTCTACAAATGGAGCAACGATGAGATCAAGAAGGGTTCACGTCTGATCATCCGTCCCGGTCAGGATGCAATTTTCCTTTATCAGGGACGCACAGAAGGCATTTTCCAGGAGGAAGGCCAGTACGATATCGCTTCTCAGATCATTCCGTTCCTGTCCACATTAAAGGGCTGGAAGTTCGGTCTGGATTCCGGTCTCCGTGCAGAGGTCCTTTTCATCAACACCCGTGAATTCAACGTTTCCTGGGGCACACAGAATGCCATCAATCTTCCGGTCGCAGGACTGCCCGGCGGCATGCCGATCCGTGCATTCGGAAAGTTCACCTGCAAGGTTGCGGATTACAACATCCTCATCGAAAAGGTGGCCGGTGTTCAGAAGAGCTACAGCGTAGATGATATCAAGCAGCGTATCAGCGCCGTCAACGATCAGCTCCTGATGAAGTGGATCGTCAAGGAAGGCAAGGATATGTTCAATATCCAGGCTAACGCTTATGACATTTCCAACGGTATTCAGGAAGACCTGAACAATGAGCTCGGCAAGATCGGTGTTGAAGTCACCTCTTACTCGATCCAGTCCGTATCCTATCCGGATTCCGTACGCGAGATGCAGGAGAAGGCTGCAGGCGCAGCAATGGTCGGCGATGTGAACCAGTATACACAGGTGCAGTTCGCAAACAACATGGGAGAAGGCGGAAACGGCTCCTCTGCAGCAGGCGATATGGCACAGATGGTCATGGGCATGACGCTCGGTCAGCAGATGGTACAGAACATGACCGGCAATCAGGCACAGGCAGCACCCGCGAATCAGGCAGCAGCCATGAACCAGGCAGCAGCAAACACCACCGGCGAAGGACCGAAGTTCTGCCCGAACTGCGGCACTCCCACGAACGGTGCTAAATTCTGCCCGAACTGCGGAACCAAGCTGTTCTGAGACGGAATCGAATAAGAACGTCGGACTGTTCCGGAGACTGCGGACGGCATAACCGGCGTTCAGACTTTATCGGGAGCGCAGGACTTCACTGTTCTGCGCTCCTGTGTATTTATAAACGGTCCGGGAAAGAATGTCCGGACAGCGCGAACTGACAAAGGAGAAACAGATGACCGGGAAATATTCCATGCTGAATGATAAACAGGCAGAAGCCGTACAGTGCACGGAAGGCCCCCTTCTGATCCTGGCCGGTGCGGGCGCGGGAAAGACCCGCGTGCTGACACACAGGATCGCTTATCTCATCGAAGAGAAAGGGGTATCTCCGTGGAATATCATGGCCATCACCTTTACCAATAAGGCGGCGCAGGAGATGCGCGAACGGGTGGAAAAGCTGGTGGATTACGGCGAATCCGTCTGGGTGATGACCTTTCATTCCACCTGCGTCCGGATCCTGAGACGGTACATCGGATATCTTGGCTATGATACGGACTTCACGATCTATGACACGGACGATCAGAGATCCGTTGTAAAAAACGTCATCAAGGAGCTGAATCTGGATCCGAAGATGTACAAGGAACGGGCCATGCTGTCCATGATCTCCGATCACAAGAATGAGATGGAGAGTGCGGAGGACGTTATGCGTGCTGCGGGGGATTTCCGTGCGAGAAAGGAAGCGGAGATCTATGCGGCTTATCAGGCAAGACTGAAAAAGAACAACGCGGTGGATTTTGATGATCTTCTGACACTGACGGTCGAGCTGTTCCGGAAAGAGCCGGAGATACTGGACTATTATCAGGAACGTTTTCAGTATATTCTGATCGATGAGTATCAGGATACGAACCGTGTCCAGTTCATGTTCGTGGAACTGCTTTCAAAAAAGTACCGGAATCTCTGCGTGGTAGGTGATGACGATCAGTCGATCTACCGTTTCCGCGGCGCGGATATCCGGAATATTCTGGACTTTGAAAAAGCCTTTCCCGGCGCGAAGGTCATCAAGCTGGAACAGAACTACCGTTCTACAACGCGGATCCTCGACTGCGCGAATGCCGTGATCTCCCATAACCGCGGGCGGAAGGAGAAGCATCTCTGGTCCGAGCTCGGAGAAGGCGCACAGATCGAATTCAACCAGTACGAAAACGGATACGAGGAAGCAGAGGAAGTGATCCGCGATGTCCGCAGGAAAGTGCAGAACGGCGCGCAGTACAAGGATTTTGCGGTGCTTTACCGTACCAACGCCCAGTCCCGTGCATTTGAAGAAAAATGCATCGCGCTGAACGTCCCCTACAGAATGGTGGGCGGCGTGAACTTCTATCAGCGCGCGGAGATCAAGGACCTGATCGCTTACATGAAGACCGTCGCGACCGGAAAGGACGATATTGCCACGCAGCGGATCATCAATGTGCCGAAGCGCGGCATCGGACAGGCGACGATCGACAGGCTGCTTATCTACGGCACAGCCAATCAGATGAGCCTTCTGGAGACGCTTCGCAAATCGGACCTTGTGCCGGACGTTTCCCGTGCGGCTGCGAAGCTGCAGGCCTTCTATCATCTGATCGGAGAGCTACGCGAGGATGCCGGCGTCATCGGAGACCCTGACGACGCTATTCCGATGGATCAGCTGATCCGTGAGATCATCCGGAAAACAGACTATTATTCGACGCTGGATGAGCTTGACGAAGAGAAGGCACAGCAGAAAAAAGAGAATATCGATGAACTGGTATCCAAAGCCCGCGATTTTGAGAAC
>JAZUFC010000288.1:0-2980 GCA_045640465.1 Lachnospiraceae bacterium
CGTCTTCCTGGATGTCTACTACGATCAAAGGTTCTTTTAATTTTGCGGAAAACAAATGGACGGTCTACGAAACACCGAACTGGGTTCAGGCTTCGGAAGAAGCGATCCGCTACTGCATGGATCCAAGGAATTTCTTCGAGGACGAAACAGTCTTCTTTATGTTTGAAGACCAGACCGTCTTTTCAGGAACATTTGAAGAGATGCTTGCGGAAACGGAGACTGTCTTCAAAAATGTTTCTCCCGGCACATTCTGGACTGCGGATGCAGAGGATACCGGAATCGTGGATGAAGACGGAAATGAACTGACTTATGCCGAGGCCGTCACGAAGATCGGCTATGAGCTCGATCTGAATCCCGCCGCCGTTGCCGCACGTATCGTGCAGGAGCAGGGCACCGGACATATCGGAAACGATCCGGAAGAGGATCTGAACGGTTTCGTTTCCGGCGAATATGCTTTTACGGTCTCCTACGGAGATCATGAAGGCGAGGAGATCGAGGGCGGATACTATAATTACTTCAATATGAATTCCGTCGGCGAAACGGCAGAGGAACGTTATGAAAACGGCCTTTCTGAAGCTTATTACAAAGACTGGGATTCACCGTATAAAGCGCTGAAAGGCGGTGCGGAAAAACTGAAGAGCAATTACAACAGCCGCCGTCAGACGACCTATTATCTGCAGAAATTCAATGTGCTTTCAGACAGCCAGTACTGCCTGTGGGGACAGTATATGACTTCTCTTCTGACACCGCAGTATGAATCAAAGAACCTGTACAAAAGCTATCAGGCCAATCAGAAGGTCGATGCTTCGCACACGTTTGTGATCCCTGTTTTCATGGATATGCCGAAAGACCGCTTCAAGGCGCCGGAGGGAGACGGAAATCCGAACGACCGGATCGGTTCCATCTATCTTTCGGGAGAGAAGCTTGAGGAGTTCGACTGCGATACGCTTGAATATACACTGGAAGTGCCGAACGAGACCGCTGATGTTCGTTTCAATATCCACGCTTACGCAGAAACCTCTGAGATCACACTGGGTACAGATTCCGCAAAGGGCGATCTGGCCGTGACAGAAAATCTGTATGTCGGTGAAAATAAATTCACCGTTGTCTGCAGGGCGGAGAACGGTTCGGAAAGAGAATATACCGTCAGCATCACACGAAAGGGTGAGATAAAGAGAGGACACATCGCCGGAAAAGAGAAGATCACCTCTCTGGACCTTGCATATATGACGAGTCACATGCTCGGAAAGAACATTCTGACCGGTTCACAGTTTGAAGCGGCAGACATTAACGGAGACGGTAAGATCCGATCCGACGATCTTGCCTATCTGACCGCTTATCTGCTGGGAAGAATTCATGAATTCCCGGAAAAGCATTAAGAGGAGCGCGGTATGAAAAGAAAAAGACTGATCAGATCAATTGCGGCGGCCCTTCTTGCGGCAGGGCTGCTTCTTGCCTATGCACCTCCGGCGTATGCGATCATCGGAAACATAGCGATATCCAATCCCGGTACGATCGACGAGGGAACTCAGGCAGTCCTCAGTTTCACCATCACAGCCGATTCCAATATGACTTTTGACGGAGATATCATTGTGTCCGGAGGAGGTACTTTTGCGGCAGCTTCCGTATCGCCCGGCTCCGTAAACGGCTCACATATTACGATCGGCGGTCTGGAAACGGCACAGGCTTCAGGTACGATCACAGTCTCGGTCACTTCTGCAGCGAATGTGACTGTTTCGATCGTCGGAAATGTTTCATCCATAGTGGATTTTTCCACTCAGGATATCAGCGGAACGGTCACATTCGGCGTCCGTTCACAGGTAGCGATCCAGGCATCCATAGCCGAACAGGAAGCGATCGCGCAGTCCATAGCCGAATCCCAGGCAGTTGCGCAGTCGATCGCGGCACAGCAGGCGGCGATCGAAGCTTCCATCGCACAGTCACAGGCTGAAGTACAGGCAGCGATCGATGCCTCGATCGCAGCGAAGCAGGCTCTGGAGGCATCCAGCCGTGCGGTACTGGAAGCAGAGGAAAACAGCAGGATCGCTGCCAGCGTTTCCGAAGAGGAGGAGAGCCGCAGCATAGAAGCTTCCATTGAGGATTCAAAAGAGGAATCTTCGATCGAGGAGTCCAGAAGCATTCAGGCGGAACTGGATGCACTGGATGCAAGCGAACGTGAATCACGGGAGAAGGAGCTTTCCGAGGAGGCATCCAGAAGCGCTGCGGAATCGGAAGCCGATCTGACGCGTGCGTTTGAGATCGAAGGCCTTTATTATGTTCCGTATGATTTTGTCTATAACCGCGACTACACGCATTTTCTGTTTGCCTCACTGACAGAAGAGATCGAAATACCTGACGGATACGAAGCCGATGATCTTTCCGTCAACGGACAGCCGGTATTTGCCTGCCGGTCCGCGGAAATGGACCCGAGCACTTATCTGGTCTACGGTGATTTCTCGGAAGAGGGACAGAAAGATTATTTCTACTTTGTCGCACGAAGAAATCTGCTGTTTCCGAAGTCGGATATCGGCGGATCTTCAGAGCTTTCGGATCCGGTATCGTCTGTTGAGAATACGGAGAACGGTTCCGGAAGAAACGGCACAGAGACTTCGCAGAACGGAGGATTCCAGCTGTTCAGTTTCCTGATCGGCCTGCTTTCGGCCGCACTGGTCTCCCTGATCATTTTCCTGTCTGCAAGAAACCGGAAAAAGAATGATCCTCCGGAAGAGAAGCGCGAAGAAGAAACGGAAAGAGCGGCATTTGAGAAAAACGCACCAGAAGCGGATGATACCGCTCCTTTGGAAATCCCGATCGTTGAACTTCCGCCTGTAAACGAAATCCAGACGGCTTCTGAACTGCCGGAAAAAGAAACGGTCTTCGCACCTGAAGAGAACACAGTTCAGGAAAGTGAAAGTACAGAAGAAGCGGAGCCCGAAAAGCCTGCCGTAAGACCGGCAATTCAAAAAAACGAGGATCTGCC
>JAZUFC010000289.1:0-3355 GCA_045640465.1 Lachnospiraceae bacterium
CAATATAAGGTCTGTGAAGCTCTACAGTCTTTGCTGCAGAATTCTTGCTGCGTTCTTCAAGTTCAGCACGGCTGCCGATGCATTCTCTGTGACCGCAGGAGCATTCCCAGATATTTAAGGGAGTACCCCAGTAACGGTTTCTGGAAATAGCCCAGTCCTGAATGTTCTCCAGCCAGTTGCCGAAACGGCCCTTGCCGATGGATTCGGGGATCCAGTTGACGGTATTGTTGTTTCTGACCAGGTCGTCTCTGACCGCAGTCTCCTTGATGTACCAGGACTCACGTGCATAGTAGATCAGGGGTGTGTCGCATCTCCAGCAGTGCGGATATTCATGTTCGAATTTCGGAGCGGCAAAAAGCTTTTCTTCCTTCTCAAGATCTGCAAGGACAAGCGGATCCGCTTTCTTGACGAAAACGCCTGCATAAGGTGTTTCTTTTGTCATTTCGCCCTTGCCGTCCACAAACTGTACGAACGGAAGATCATATTTGCGTCCCACATTGGAGTCGTCCTCACCGAAAGCCGGTGCGATATGAACGATGCCGGTACCGTCTTCCATGGTGACGTAGGTGTCGCAGGTCACAAAGAAGCCCTTCTTGTTCTGTTTGTCGGCGACTTCCTTTGCGCAGCCGAAAAGGGGCTCGTATTCCTTGTATTCCAGATCTTTGCCGGTGCAGGTCTCAAGTACCGTATAGGCTGCCTGTTCCTCTGTTTTCAGAGAACCGAGCACTTTGTCTAAAAGTGCGGATGCCATGATGTAGGTACGGCCGTCTGCCGCAGCAACCTTTGCATAAGTCTCGTTCGGGTTCACGCAGAGCGCCACATTGGAGGGGAGCGTCCAGGGCGTGGTGGTCCATGCGAGGAAGTAAGCATCCTCGGAAGCGACCTTGAAGCGGACGATCGCGGAACGTTCCTTTACGGTCTTGTAGCCCTGGGAGACCTCTGCCGTTGACAGCGGGGTGCCGCATCTCGGGCAGTAGGGCACGATCTTGAAGCCCTTGTAAAGAAGGCCCTTCTTCCAGATCTCCTTCAGCGCCCACCATTCGGACACGATATAATCATCGTGATAGGTGACGTACGGATCATCCATATCCGCCCAGAAACCGACGGTATTGGAGAAATCCTCCCACATTCCCTTGTATTTCCACACGGATTCCTTGCACTTGTCGATGAAGGGTTCCATGCCGTATTCTTCGATCTGTTCCTTGCCGTTCAGGCCGAGAAGCTTCTCCACTTCCAGCTCGACCGGAAGGCCGTGCGTATCCCAGCCGGCTTTTCTGGGAACCTTATAGCCCTTCATGGTGCGGTATCTGGGGATCATGTCCTTGATACATCTGGTCAGTACATGGCCGATGTGCGGCTTTCCGTTTGCTGTCGGCGGTCCGTCATAAAATGTATAGGTCGGGCAGCCTTCCCTGATCTTTTCGCTCTTTCTGAAGATATCGTTCTCTTTCCAGAATTTCTCGATCTCTTTCTCTCTATCCACGAATTTCTGGTCTGTCGGGACTTTCTGATACATCTTTTCTCTCCTTGCTGTACGTGTCTTATAATCCTCAACAGCGCACGATCAGAAAAACCGTGCGCTGCTGTATCCGTTTATCTGTTTCGTCCGGAGCGGCTTTTTTTACTCCTGCGCCTCATTTACATAAAGCGCTTCTTCGATAGAGATATTGCCGACAACGTCCGTATAGATGTAGAACTTGTGGTATTTGCTCTCGAGCTTCTCATAAGCTTCCGTGAAAGCAGCCTTCTGTCTGTCCTGGATCAGGAGCTCTTCCGCTGCTTCGCGGCCTTCTGCGTAATCGTCATCCAGACACTTGATGACATAGGAAGTCACGGAGCCTGAAGAGGCAGCCGTGTAATCATAAGCGCCGCTGTCGCCCTTTGACATCTCCCAGCCGGGTTTTCTGTAAACGGAAGCCTGCGTATTGGTGGTCTCCGCATCTTCGGGCTTTACAACAAGCGGAGATGCCAGTGCGGTCACGGTGACATACTGATCATCCGCATACGCTGCTGCGATTGCTTCGACATCCGGTTCCGCTGCAGCTTCGATCTGCTTCAGAACGTCAGCCTTTGCCGCTTCACGCTTTGCATTCTGCTCTTCTTCGGGAATCACTTCCGCTTCCGCGTCTTCCGCTGCATCCTCGGGAAGAGGAAGCGTGGTCTTTGCGGAGATCGCGATACCTGCAAGAAGCTTGCGGTGTGTTTCTTCCGGATCGAATTCTCTGCTGATATTTTCGATGATCGCCTGATATTCCTTGTTGGCGATCGCGTTCTGAGTGAAATAAGCTTCGATCAGAGCATCATCGGCACCGGACTTTTCGATGACTGCGCCGCACTCTGCCTTGAAAGCATCGATTGCTGCCTTGACCTTAGCCTGCTCATCCGCTGTCAGTGTGATGCCGTCTGCCTTTGCCTTCTTGTTCAGAAGTCTGGTCTGACGGATGCGGATGATCGCGGTCTGGAGTGCGTTCTCTCTCATGGTGCCCATGCCGGCATACCATTCATAATCCCAGTAATCTTCCACGGTCATGCCGTAGTAGGTTTCTATCATCAATGCATCATCCCGCTCGGTACGGAACTGAAGATCGTACAGGTACAGTTTGAGTTCCTTTGCCGGAATCTTCTCACCGTCGATGACCAGTGCGGTTCTTTCGTTCTCCGTCGCTGGCGCGGTACATCCTGTGAGTGCGGAAAATCCCAGCACCAGTACTGCTGCGAGCGCAATGATTCTGCTAAACGCCTTCTTCATGAAAACCTCCTGTTTGAAGCCCTGTCCCGCATCCGGGCACAGACTTCCTTTTTACTCTTTAACCTGTGTAGTTTAGCATACTCAGAATGAAAAGGCAAGACGAAAGGGCATTTTTCGGTGCAATTTTCTGCCGCGCACGGGATTGACCGTCAGGACCGCGGCATGCTATGATGTGGACGTGCAGAGCCTTCTTTTCAAAGCAGGCTCCTGCCGTTATATCTCAACGGAAAGGATGCTTCTGATCATGATAAAAAAAGAGAGGACCGTATTTTTAGACGGCGCTTTCGGCACGCTCATCTGGGAGATCGCGGAAAAAAACGGCTGTGAAAAGGTCCCGGTATGGATGTTCAATCTGACACACCCCGAATTCGTCCGGGAAGTGCATAAAGGCTATATCGAAGCAGGCTCCGACATCCTGATGACGGATACCTTTGCCGCAAATCCGATGACCCTTGAAGGCACCGGCTTCTCACTCTCCGAGGTGATTGCCGCCGCCGTGAAAAACGCGCGCCGGGCCGTTTCGGAATATGCACAGGGCCGTCCGGTCCGGGTATTCTTTGATATCGGTCCGCTCACCGGCATGATGGAGCCGTTCGGCGACCTGAC
>JAZUFC010000290.1:0-4534 GCA_045640465.1 Lachnospiraceae bacterium
GGTAAGGCCCAGATCCTCTCTTAAAAAGGCAAGAAGCGTCCGGTCATCCGCCACCTCGCGGACGACTTCATTTCCGTTCACCGTACAATGTAAGATCTGACTCACTGTTCATCCTCCGTTTCCTGAAGAAGCACCTTCAGAAGATTCTCCGCGACTGTTCTCCTGTAGGAAGCTGTCGCCCATCTGTCATCGATCGGACTGATCTCGGTCTGCAGGATCCCGAAGGCTTCGGTAAGATCCGCAGGCTTCTTTGAAAGAAGCTCGGAAGTCTTTTCGCAGTACACCGGCTTTGGCGCTGGCGCCCCGACGGATACACAGATCTCTTCACCCATTCTTGCGACCGCCATATTCAGGCAGGAGACCGCAAGCGCATTCCGTTTTCCGACTTTCCGGAACGCAGAACGCATATTCTTGCAAAGCGGGATCTCCACGGAAAGGATGATCTCTCCCGGAAGAAGCGCCTGCTTCAGTCTGCCGAGGAAGAATTCCCGGACGGGGATCCTTCTTTCCCCTTCTGTTCCGGTTGCCAGAACTTCCGCATTCAGTGAAAGAAGAGGTGTCGCGCAGTCAGATGAAGGAGACGCTGACGCCAGGTTTCCGCCGACAGTCGCCCGGTTCCTGATCTGCGGACCGCCGACTTCGGAAGCCGCCTGCCAGAGCGCATGCGCATAAATCTTTACATCTTCACTTTCTTCCAGATCATCCATCGTTGCCATGGATCCGACAGAAAGAAACTCTTCCGTCTTTCTGATCTGCTTCAGTTCATCCAGCCTGTCCAGAGAGATCTGTACGGAGCCGATCTCCCTTCTTCTGTGATCGTTGACAAGAGAAACGGTGCCGCCTGCAAGATACGCGCCGCCGGTCTCCTTCTGAAGCCTGACGGCTTCCTCTATGCTTTCGGGACGGTATAATGTATAACTCATGCCTGCTCCTTTTCTCTGAGATACTGAAGGATCGTTTCGCGGTTCACGGGGAGCGTCCGGATGTCGATTCCCGGACACAGATCACGGATCGCCGAAAGGATCGCGGGTGCGATGGCGATGGTGGATGCCTCGCCGATGCCCTTCGCGCCGAAGGGGCCGCTCTCTTCATACACGGGCGCGTTCAGATTGGAAAGATGAGGCGCATCCAGTGCGGTCGGCATGATATAGCTGTCAAAGCCGTCCTCCATCATTCTGCCTTCCGTGCAGCGGATCTCCTCCGAAAGCGTATAGCCGACAGACATCACGATGCCGCCGAAGATCTGGCCGTCCATCATGACAGGATTGATCACATTTCCGGCTTCCGTGATATTCACGACGTCCAGCACCTGAACGGCACCGGTCACCGGATTGATCTTCACCTTGGCAAGCTCCGCAAGGCTTGCAAAGATCGAATGGATACCTTTATCGGGAACCTCGGGGAACTCGACCTCCGCCTTTGCGTAATTCTTTCCCGCAAGGATCTCTTTGGAAGCTTCAATGATCGCGTTGCCGCAGAGATACGTTCCCCGGCTCGCTGCCGTGGAGCCGCAGTCGATCGTCCTCTCGCTGTCGCCCATCACGACCTCGATCATTCCGGGATCGACGTGAAGTGCTTCCGCCGCCATCATGACATTCGCGGTCTCGCCGCCCTGCCCGATATCCACCATAGAGATATGGACACGGAAATGTCCGTTTTCAAGACGCTCGATCTCGGCAATGCACTTATCGGGCGTTCCCTTGCCCATGCCGCTGCTCTTCAGCGCCGCACCGATCCCGTAGCCGCAGCCCGGCTCGGGCGAATGCAGCATCTCCTGATACAGAGGCGTTTCCTCCAGCATCGTAAGCGCTTTGTCAAAACCGAAGGAATACTTCATCTCCGTTCCCATCGGACCGGTCTGATAACGGTGCAGCGCATTCTTTTTGCGGATCTCCATCGGGGTCAGTCCGAACTTTTCCGCCGCCCGGTCCAGAAGCGTCTCCACGGCAATGACAGCCTGAGGGCCGCCGAAGCCGCGCATGGCGGATGCCGGCGTATGGTTTGTATAGACCAGATAACCGTCCAGATCGATATCCGGCACATAGTAAGGGCCGGTCAGATGCTCGGTTCCGAGTTCCAGCACCGCAGGACCTAAAAGCGCATACGCACCGGTATCCAGATAGATCGTTCCCGAAAGCGCCTGCATCAGGCCCTCTTTATCAAAACCGATCTTTACGGTCAGATGTGCACCGTGACGCTTCATGCCGTAACGGATATTCTCCTCACGCGAATATACATACTGCGCGGGACGCCCCGTAAAATGCGTGATGATCGCCGCATAGATCTGCGCGGTGTTTCCGTCTTTTCCGCCGAACGCGCCGCCGACAACCGCCGCTTTGGACGTCACCTTTTCAAGCGGCAGATCGAGAACGGTACAAAGCACCCGTCTGTCATCAAACGCATTCTGTGTGGAAGAGATCAGCGCAAGACGCCCCTGCTCATCGATCTTCGTAAAAGCGGATTCGTTTTCCAGATAGCCGTGGCTCTGCACGGGCATATCGAACGTGTCCTCAAAAACAGCCGCGCAGGCGGCAAACGAAGACGCCGTATCACCCTTTCTGCTGTGCAGCTCGTCACAGAGATTGCCCTTGTCAAAAAGCTTCGGCGCATCCTCAGAAAGTGCGCCCACCATGTCATCGACCGCGGGAAGCGGATCGCAGATCAGACGGATCTTATCCGCAAACTCCTCAGCCTCCCTTCTGGTCTCTGCCGCCACCACTGCAAAGGGCTCGCCTGCATAGCGGATCTTCTCCTTCGCAAGAACAGGCTGGTCGTTTTTGATGGACGGAATGATATTGCAGGGCAGATCATCCGCAGTATAACAGTACACGCCTTCCGGGATCTCGGGGATCTCGATCGCACGGATCACGGCATGTGCGCACTTTGCTCTTGCAAGCGCGACGCGAAGCATTCCCGGCTCGTAATAGTCTTCTGTATATTTTGCCCGTCCTCTCGCCTTGTCAGGTGCATCCACACGGGGCATGCTGCTTCCGATGATACCCATTTATGTCTCTCCTGTCTTCTCCGCCCCGAATACCGCACAGGACCGGAAAACATCCGGCTTTTTAAGCCTCTGTTCCTTTCCGGTCCGCGGTATCGGTCTTTGTTTTCTGCCTTTGTTCCGAAGTGTTATGCGATCCCGAGTACGGTATAGTCCTGCTCTTCTACAGCATTCTTCAGTGCTGCGTCATCGACTTCCTTTGCAAGCGTAACGACTGCGGTTCCTTCCTTGTGGCTGACAACTGCGTCTTCCACGCCTTCCACCTTCAGGATCGCCTTCTTTACACGTGCCTCGCAATGTTCGCACATCATGCCTTCGATCTTCATTGTCTTTGTCATCACTGTTTTCTCCTTTCGTGAATCAAACTCTTTCAAAAGCGGTTCCAGCGCTCCGTCCGGAAGCGCATTCTTCGCTTTTCTGTCTTTTTTATCCGAATGAATCCTGAACAGATTCAGTCTGAGCGCATTGGATACGACGCAGAAGCTGGACAGACTCATGGCCGCCGCGCCGATCATGGGATTCAGTTCCCAGCCGAGAAGCCCCGCATAGCAGCCCGCCGCAAGCGGAATGCACAGCGCATTGTAGAAAAACGCCCAGAACAGATTCTCTTTAATGTTTTTCAGAGTCTGTCTGGAGAGGCGCACCGCTGCCGGAACATCCGTCAGCCGGCTGTTCATCAGCACTACATCGGCCGCATCGATCGCAACGTCCGTACCTGCACCGATCGCAATGCCCATGTCCGCTTCCGTCAGCGCGGGTGCATCGTTGATGCCGTCGCCGACCATCGCCGTCTTTCCGTATTCCTTCAGGCGGCGGATCACTTCCGCCTTTTCTTCCGGTCTGACGCCTGCGATCACATGACGGATCCCCGCCTCCTTTGCAACCGCATCCGCTGTCCGGCGGTTGTCTCCGGTCAGCATCACGACCTGAATTCCCATATTATGAAGACTTTCGACTGCTTCCCTGCTTTCCTCCTTCAGCGTATCGGAGACACCGATCACGCCGAGAAGCTTCCTGTCACAGGCAAAAAACAGGGGCGTCATACCCCGGGACGCCAGCGCTTCTGCCCCGGCAGACAGCTTTTTGTCCTCTTCTGCCATCGTTCTGATGAAAGACGCCGAACCGCCGGCAAGGAGCTTTGAACCTTCCGACGCCGTCAGTCCGTTTCCGGGAAGCGCTTTGAAATTCTCCGTTTCGAAGGAGACTGTTCCACGTTTTCCGGCTTCTTTCACAACGGCTTTTGCAAGCGGATGTTCACTCTTCATTTCCAGCGAGTATGCCGTGCGGAAAAGCTCCTCCTCCGTCACGTTTTTTGCAGTCAGTACCGCCGTGACCTCCGGCTCGCCCTTTGTGACGGTGCCGGTCTTGTCCACGACTGCGATCTGTACCTTACCGGTCTCTTCCAGAGAGACCGCTGTCTTAAACAGAACGCCCTGCTTTGCACCGACGCCGTCTCCGACCATGATGGCAACAGGCGTTGCCAGTCCCAGCGCACAGGGACAGCTGATGACCAGCACCGAGATCGCCCTCGCA
>JAZUFC010000291.1:0-7564 GCA_045640465.1 Lachnospiraceae bacterium
AGATCCAAACAGTACAGAATTGCTAAGCAGTCTGTAATGAGAGCTCTGACCAGCGCATATGCAGGCAGAAAAGAGAGAAAGCGTCAGTTCAGACAGCTGTGGATCGCTCGTATCAACGCAGCAGCACGTATGAACGGCTTATCCTACAGCAAGCTGATGTACGGCTTAAAGCAGGCTGATATCACCCTGAACCGCAAGGTCCTTGCTGATATGGCAGTCAATGACGCAGAAGGCTTCAAGGCTCTTTGCGATCAGATCAAAGGCTGATTCTGAGAAAAAATGACCGGAGGCGGATCTTATGGATCGCCTCCGGTTTGTTATAATAAGGAGAAGACGGTGAAAAGAAGAGTACCCCTTCATATACTGCTGACAGTCATGTCGGTAACAGTCAGTCTGGCACTTCAGATGATACCCGGAGCTGCGGAAAAGATCATTTCCATGCTGATTCCCGCGCTTCTGTTTTCTGTTTCCGCGTCGGTGCTCTGCGGGACTGTGTACGGATGTGTGACAGCACTTCTGGTGCCGCTTTTTTCCTGGCTTCTGTTTCGGGAAAACACGGCAGCGGATATGATCATATTTGCGAGCATGCTGTTTCCTGCAGCGCTTTGTGCGGGCATCTGCAGCCGGATCTTTACTACAGCGATCGGAGCGGCCGTGACAGGCAGCCTTTCCGGCCTGATCGGCTTCGGCATCAGTCATCTGGCCGTCAGCTTCTATACGGGAAGGACTTATACGATCGGTAATTTCGTCCGGGAAGGGATTCTGGATATATGGCCGGGACTGATCCTGTGCCTTGTACTGGTGCCGCTGTTTTCGCTTGCCTTTGAAAAAATGGGGCTTTTAAGCATTCAGCGGGAGGACCGCAGGCGTATTCACGGGAGCAGATAAATCAGGCTGTTCCGTCCGGCTCAGAATATGTCCGGATAATCGGTCGGCAGATCGTTTTCCTGTTCATCGGAGAAGGAATCGAAGTCTTCCGGATATCCGTCTGCATCCCGATCCGCATCTTCGGAAAGCATCAGGATGAAGCCGATCTCATCATCGTACATTTCGCCGGTTTCTACGAAACCGGCTTTTTCATACATGGCGATCGCGCGCTCATTTTCGGGTTTGGTGGAAAGACGGATATGAGTGGCTCCCTGTGAACGGAAGTAGCTGATGATCTCCTGAAGCGCCGCGGAACCGCAGCCCATTCCCTGCATCTTTTCGTCGATCATGAAGCGCCACAGCCAGTAGCGGTCGTTCGAATCCGAATAGTTTTCATCGAAGGCGAACATGGTAAATCCGACCATCTGCCCGTCTGCATAGATCGCAAAAGTACGCGCAACGTCCGGATTCGCAGCGGCTTCCTCCAGTGACCGTTCATTGGAGGCGATGAAGCGCGACTGCTCCTCCGAGACCCGGAGAGCGACGCATTCGCTGCGGTTTTCATTGGATACCAGTACCAGCCGGATCCCTGTATCAAAAAAGTCATCAGCTTCGAAGATTTCAGACATAGTACACCTCATATTCTGCCAGAACAGATCCGCAGAGATCTGCTTTGCATTCCGGCGGGACATATACGTCCCGCGTTCTTTATACCACAAGCGGGCGGATTTCGCAAGAGAAGCGGCATGAAGCCACGAAGAGGAAAAAATGATCATACAGACAGAAAACAGAAACGGCGGACGTTATGTCTGCCTGGATGTGACAGAGGAACTGGCCGGAAGAAAGGTCTATACGCTTCTCAGAAAGGAGCTTAAGATCTCCGCCGGAATGATATCCAGAAACAAGTTCAGAGAGAACGGATTTCTGCTGAACGGGAGGCCCTGCATGACCGGAGAGAAGACAGAGGCACATGACCGTCTGCTCGTCCGGATCGATGATCCCTGTCAGGAGACCGGAACGATCCCCGTTGACGGTCCGGTGAAGATCTGCTATGAGGACGAGGATCTTCTGATCGCAGCCAAACCGTCCGGCATGCCCATGCACGGGATCGGCGGTCATACAGACGGCTGTACGGCGGCAAATGTCTATGCGTACCGCTACGGAACCGACAGACCGTTCCATCCGGTGAACCGGCTGGACAGAGCGACGAGCGGCCTGTTCGTGCTTGCGAAAAATGCTTTTATGCATGACAGACTGCGGGAACTTCTGCACACGGATGCTTTTGTCCGGGAGTATCTGGCGGTCGTTTCCGGTCAGCCGGAAAACAAAAAGGGCAGCATCACGCTGAAGATCGGAAAAGCCGACGCACCCGGAAATCAGATGTGCATCTCGGAGTCAGGCGCGGAGGCGCGGACGGACTATGAGACGGAAGACCTTTTTTCCCTGCAGGAAAATAAAGATGTGCTCTTTACGGATCCGGTGATTTCTGATAGGATACGGAAAGGGGAGTGGAGTCTTGTGAGACTCAGACTCTATACCGGAAGGACCCATCAGATCCGCGTTCACATGGCGGCTTGCGGGCATCCGGTGATCGGTGATCCGCTTTACGGACAGGAGACGGAAAGCTTCGGAAGGCTGCTTCTTCATTCAGCCTCCGTGTCGCTTCTGCATCCGTTTACGGGAGAGCGGATCATTGTCAGAGAACCGTTTCTCTGCGGAGAAGACGGAGTCTTCTGAAAGAATATACAGATTTACCGAGAGATCATAAAGGAGGATGCGATGGAACGAATCAATGCCTATACCGGTGAAGAACAGAGACCGCTGGTGCATTTTACGCCTTTTCAGGGCTTTATGAACGACCCGAACGGCCTGTGCAAATATAAAGATACTTATTTCATGTTCTTTCAGCTGAATCCGACAGCCATCACACACGGAAACACGCATTGGGGACTGGCAAAAAGCACCGATCTGATCCATTGGACCGAGGAGGAGCCTGCGCTCTGCCCTGATGAAAAGGACGGACTGATCTTTTCGGGAAGCGCGATCGTGGATACGAAGAATGCCTCCGGCCTGAAACAGGGGGAAGACGATCCCATCCTTCTTTTCTATACCGGCACCGGTATGCTTCAGCTTCCGAAGGTTCCGCATGACAGTGAAGGAAAGCCGCAGTATCCCGAAGGCTTTGTGCGCCCGAAGGCGAAGCAGTGCATGGCTTATTCCGTTGACGGCGGAAAGACTTTTCAGAAGTATGAAAAGAATCCGCTGATCACGGAGATCGCACAGATGAACCGGGATCCCAACGTGAATTATGTGCCGGAGGAGAATGCGTATGTCATGGCGCTGTTCCTTTCCGGCAATGAATATATGCTGCTTTGGTCGGAGGATCTGATCCACTGGGAGGAAGGCGAGCGCTATGTGCTGGAGAAGAGCGGCGAGTGCCCGGATCTTTTCTGCCTGCCCGTCGACGGCGATCCCGGGAATAAAAAGTGGGTCTTCTTCGGTTCACCGGAGAATTACCGCATCGGACATTTTGAAAACAGACGCTTTATTCCGGAAACAGAACTGATCTACGGCTGCATGGCAGAGGCATTTCAGGCAGACAGCCGGTTTGTGGAAACGCCTGCCTACGCGCCGCAGACCTTCAATATGCCCGAAGAAGGACGGATCATCCAGATATCCTGGCTGAAGACCTCTTTCCCGGGAATGATGTTCCAGAGCGCGATGTCTCTTCCGTGGGAGCTGAAGCTTGTGACGACGGAGAAAGGTCTTCGCCTGCAGAAGAATCTGGCGGAGGAAGTGCGGCTTCTGGAAAAGAAAGAGGCGGTCACAGCCTGCGGCAGCAGCCCGGAGGAACTGAATCCTGCCTTCCTGAGAATGAGAAGCGGAATGTTCCATACGCACAGACGCGAAGCGGTCCGTCTCAGCCTGAAGGCGGAACTCTCCGAAAAGGCCCGCCTAAGCTTCACTGTCCGCGGCGTGAATGTCCTGTATGAACATGAAAGCAGACGGCTTCTTTTCCCCACGGGAGAATATACGCTTCCCTTTGTAAAGGATACGCTTGATATCGATCTGGCCGCAGACCGGGGAAGTGTGGAACTGTTTGCCTGCGGCGGCCTGTTCAACTGTGTGCTGGCGTCTGTACTGGATGTGGCCAATGAATCGGTTCGTTTCTTCGATGTCACCGGCGCAAAGCTCGAAGTGCGGCTTCAGGAGCTTTCTCTGTAAGGCAGGGCAGTATGAGTACGCAGCACAGTAGGGAATACGACAGAAGAAGCTGGACTCTGTCATACAGAAATCTGATCGAAAAGATCGTTTCCATGGGATATCCGCAGGAGTTCGGAAAGGCGATCGCATCCTCTCTCGGCTCAGAGAAGGCAATGGACAGGATGTCTGCCTATCTGGATCTGGCAAAGCCGAAAACAGCGGAGGAAATTGCCGATGAAATGCTGGCGATCACCTCGGAGATCGACCGCTGGAAGCAGAAAAAGGAAACAGAATATTACAACAGCAAATATAACGAACTTCTCTGGTACGGACTGCCGGGTGAAGAGGATGAGGACGGGTGAAAGGAGAAAAATGGCAAAACCGAGGCATGATTTTATTCTGAAAGAGAAAACGGTGATTCCGGTATCGGCACCGGAGACGCAGGGGATCCCTTCCTCTGCCATCATTCATTTTCTGGAGGAGATCGAAGCACGTGACGTGGAGCTCGACAGCATTCAGATCGTACGGAACGGGTATATGGTATTTGATCTGGTACGGGCACCGTATACGCATGACAGTTTTCACAGGATCTATTCCGCAGCGAAGGGGATCGTGGCAACAGCCGTGCTCTTTGCGATTCAGGACGGTCTGTTCGGCATCAACGATAAGGTGATCCCGCTGCTTCCGCCCGAATGGATCCCGGAAGTCAGAAGCGAAAAATGGGACCGCCTGACGGTCTATCATCTGCTGACCATGACAACCGGACATGACAGAGACACCATGATGGAAATGTGGAAGCGCGACTGCTGGATCCGTACATTCTTTGAAGTGGATCCGGTTTATGAACCGGGCACCTATTTCCTGTATGATATGGGCGCACAGTATGTAATGAACGAGATCATTGCACGGGCGACAAAAAAGACGGTCGGCGAGTATCTGGAGGAAAAGCTCTTTGCAAAGATCGGTGTGGAATACACCAACAATTTTACGGAGCCTGAGGGCAATTTCTTTTCATCCACGATGCAGCTGAAACCGGACGGACTGACAAGACTGGCCCTTTTCTATCTGCAGAAGGGAAAATGGAACGGCGAACAGCTCCTTCGTGAAGATCTTGCCGTTCTGGCGGGAGAACACCACGGCCCGAGTTCGCATTATGCACCCGGCCGGCCGCAGAATCCGGCATTTGCCGGTTATGCGCTTCACATGTGGAGGAACAAAGCAGGCGGTTTCCGTTTTGACGGCGGACAGGGACAGTTCGGTCTGGTGCTTCCGGAAGAGAACATGGCTGTCGGCATTATGAGCTGTGCGAACAATGCCGGTGTGATCCTGGATCTGTTTTTTGATACGGTTTTTGCGGACTGCTATAATCATCCGCTGGAAGAAGATCCTTATGAAACGGCTAAGCTTTCCTATCTGAAGGATCATTTCTCGCTGGCGCCTCTTCATACGGCACCGCATTCCGAAGCGGAAGGCGCTGTCAGCGGAAAAACCTATGTTCTGCAGGACAATCCCTGGGGACAGGAGGAGATCCGTTTTACTTTCGGGCAGGATAGGGCGCTGATTACCGTGCGTGAAAACGGTACGGAAAAGACTGTAAGCTGCGGTCTTTCCGGACAGTGGGAGAGCGGTTCCTTCGGATATATTCTGACACCGAAAAAGCCTGAGGAGGCAGCGGATACGGACCGCAATCTGGGCTTTGACTATCAGAAGACCATGTATTCCGGCGGCTGGAGCGATCCGGATACTTTCCGCTTCTATATGAGAAGTGAATCCCTTCTCTGCGATCACCGTTATGAATGTGTATTCATGGACGATGTGATCGAGCTCAGGATCGATCAGAATGTCATCTATCCCCGCCGCTCACCGGACAGAAAAGCAGCGCCGAAAACGGTTCTGTACGGAAAAGCAAAATGATTTAAAGGACTTTCAGGCTGACAAGGAATGATTATGAAAAGAAAAAGAAGTCGCAAAACAGCAGCTGTCTGTGCATGTCTGCTGAGTATCTTATTGTTTTCCGGCTGTACGGGGCTTCCGTCACAGGCGGTGTTTGACAAAGCTGTCGTGAATCAGCTCGGCGAAATGGCCGGCATTCCCGATGTGGTGCAGCTGATCGAGGATCTCTCGGAGAAGATTCCGGTGGACGTGGTCTGTCAGGATACGGATACACGGCTGACGGTGGACGAAAAGACTGTAGGTGATATTGTCCGTATTCTGTTCGGTGATGAAGAGACCGGACAGGCCGGAAGCAACCGGGCAAGATGGTATATCTATACAGGACCCGAAGAGGAAGAAGCGCCTGCAAGGCTGATTCCGGCAGAAGCGGAAGAAACGGAAAACGAAGAGATTCCGGAGGAGGATGAAGAAGCGGAAAGCGGAGATCTTCCCGCGGAAGGTGAAGAAGCGGAAAATGAAGAGATTCCGGAAGAAGAGGAAGTGCTGACAGCGGAAGTACCCGCAGATCAGGAGAATACGGCCGCACCGGAACAGCCCGCACAGCCGCAGCCCGTACAGCCGCAGCCTGCCGCGCCGCAGCCCGTTGTCCCGCAGCCTCAGGTCAGTCCCTATCCCTATCTGATCATGGTGAACCGCTATGCAAGCTGTGTCACGGTCTACATGAAGGATGAGACCGGCGCTTATACCATTCCCGTCAAGGCCATGGCCTGTTCCTGCGGAAATCCGCTGGAGCTGACGCCTGCCGGAACATTTTATCTGCAGGAAAGGTATGTATGGCGTGAACTTTTCGGAAATGTGTACGGTCAGTATGCGACCCGTATCGTGAACCATATTCTGTTCCATTCCGTGCCTTATTATGCAATAAACAACGGAACGCTGGAGACTTTTGAGTATGACAGGCTCGGTACGCCCGCATCGGCAGGCTGCGTACGTCTTTGCGTTGCCGACGCCAAGTGGATCTTTGACAACGTGGCGACCGGTTCCACCGTCATTATTTACGATGATGTAAATCCCGGCCCGCTCGGAAGACCTGACAGCTTTAAGATCGCCTCCTATCCTGCGCCGTATTGTTCATGGGATCCTACAGATCCGAATCCTCTGAATCCCTGGCACAGCTATCAGCCTGCAGCACCTGCGCCTGTTGAAGAACCCGCGCCGGCGGAAGAACCTGCGCCTGCGGAAGAACCTGCACCGGCGGAAGAGCCTGCACCTGCGGAAGAGCCTGCACCTGTGGAAGAGACCCCCGCGCCGGCAGAAGAGCCCGCACCTGCGGAAGAACCTGCACCGGCAGAAGAACCTGCACCGGCAGAAGAACCCGCACCGGCAGAAGAGCCTGCACCGGCAGAAGAGACATCTGCGCCCGTGGAGGAATCTGTACCGGAAGAAGCACCCGTGCCGGCAGAAGAACCGGCATCGGAAGAAACGATCGAAAACCCGTAAGTCAGTTCAGGGGGCCGTTTTGCCCGGCCGCCTTTCGTAAGCCCTTCTTTCCGGCCCGGGCCTTTACAAAAAAAGAAATGTAAATGATTTTTTCAGAAGC
>JAZUFC010000292.1:0-11277 GCA_045640465.1 Lachnospiraceae bacterium
AGGATCTGGACGAAACAGGCAGGGGGATCTCAGGAGAGGATTCCGGTTTCGAGATCACTTTCAAAGACGGAAGATCCTTTGTATCCAAACGCTTTTCAATCGCGGTTCCGGATGGATTTTTTGTGCGTGAAAATGCGGACGGACATTCGATGATCATGTGGAAGCCGAACCCCGAGAATCCCGGGGAATGGGAGGCTTCCGTGTTCACGTTCTGTTCGGAGGAATATACCGAAGAGATCCTTTCGGACCGTGTGCGTATTTCCGTCAAGAACGAAGGAAAGCGCAGAGTTTATGACATCTATGTGCAGCTCGGCGCATTTGTGCAGCGCTTTACCGCAATGCTCCTCGGAGTTACCGAAGAGCGGGCTTTAGAGGCGGACGATGCAGTCTGCCGGATCATTGCCGCGGTCAGAAAAATGTGAGGCAAAGAAAAGATGGCTAACCGGGTAAAGGTCAGTTCTCTGGCCAAAAAGATGAATCTGAAGAATCTGACATATCTTCTGGATCTGGACGAGCATTATATTCAGGTGCCCGATATCAACAGACCTTCCCTTCAGTTCGCGGGCTTCTGGGATTACTTCGAGCCTGCGAGAGTACAGATCGTCGGTAAGGTGGAATACACCTACATGATGAAGATGGATGAGGAAGACCGGCTTCGTGCGGGAAAGGAATTCCTGATGAAGCACGTGCCCTGCATTATTTTTGCGAGAGAACAGGATCCCGGAGAGGCTTTTGTCAGAATGGCTACCGAGGAAGGCGTTCCCGTGCTGATCTCGGATCTTTCCACTTCCATGCTCACGGCGGAGATCATCCGCTGGCTGCATGTACAGCTGGCACCGATGATCACGATCCACGGAGTGCTGGTAGATGTATACGGCGAAGGTGTTCTGATCACCGGAGAATCCGGCATCGGTAAATCCGAGGCCGCGCTGGAACTGATCAAGAGAGGACACCGTCTGGTATCCGATGACGTGGTGGAGATCCGCCGCGTATCGGATGAAACACTCGTCGGCAGCGCGCCGGAAGTGACGCGGCATTTCATCGAGCTTCGGGGCATCGGCATCATCGACGTCAAGACACTGTTCGGTGTCGAAGCCGTCAAGAATACGCAGAATATCGATCTGGTCATCCAGCTGGAAGACTGGAACAAGGAAACGGAATATGACCGGATGGGCATGGAGGATCAGTACATCGACTACCTCGGAAACAAGGTCGTCTGTCACCATCTGCCGGTCCGTCCCGGACGGAATTTGGCCATTATCGTAGAATCTGCGGCCGTCAACCACAGACAGAAGAAGATGGGCTATAATGCGGCCCACGCTTTATATCAGCGGGTGCAGGAAAATCTGCACCGGAAAGACCGGGATGATGATCATGAGTTCCTTTACTGAACTTACAGACATTCTGGGTAAGGAAAACGCGAAGGAAAATGTACCGATGTCCGGCCTTACGACCTTCGGTGCGGGCGGAAACTGCAGATATTATCTGACGCCCGGAAGCCGCGCGGAGCTTTCAAAGGCGCTTTCGGTCCTGAAAAAGGACGGGATACCATGGCTGATCCTCGGGAGAGGAAGCAACGTGCTTGTCAGCGACAAGGGCTATCCCGGTGCTGTGATCTCTTTAAGGAAGCGTATGAACCGGATCGGACGCTATGTGGTCTCCGGCAATGTATTCCGGTGCGATGCGGGGGCACTGCTTTCGTCCGTTGCTAAAGAAGCCTGTCTTGCCGGGCTGACCGGTTTTGAATTTGCATCAGGCATTCCGGGAACGATCGGCGGCGCGCTGATCATGAATGCAGGGGCCTACGGCGGAGAGATGGCTTCCGTCGTCAAAGAGGCGGATATCCTGCTTCCGGACGGAGAGATCAGGACCTTGCAGAAAGAGGAACTGAAGCTTTCCTACCGTCATTCCGTGATCCCTTCGATCGGCGGCGTGGTCCTGTCCGTTACGATAGAGCTGGCACCGGGCGATCCCGTTCGGATCCGTGAGACCATGGACACGCTTTCCGAAAAGCGCAGGGAAAAGCAGCCGCTCGAATACGGGTCTGCAGGTTCCGCTTTCAAGCGGCCGGAAGGATATTTCGCGGCAGCGCTGATCGAGGAGGCCGGTCTCAAAGGCTTCACCATCGGAAATGCCGGCGTTTCGTCCAAACATTCGGGTTTTATCGTCAATTACGGAAATGCGACCGCGTCCGAGATCTACCGGGTCTTTCGGGAGGTCCAGAAGACCGTGCTTCTGAAAAAAGGCGTCTTCCTTGAACCTGAGGTGTGTTTCCTCGGAGAGTTTGAAGAAGACTGAAGGAGGGAGACATGTCCTTTTCTTCCGATGTCAAAGACGAGCTTTTGAAGCTCATTCCCGAGAAACCGCACTGTGTGCGTGCCGAGCTCTTCGGCATCACGCGGGGAAGCGGTGCACAGAACCGTTATCCGTCGTATCTGGAGCCGTTTGTGAAGCTTCTCAGAAAGACGGAAAATGCAGAAGAAGCGGATGAAGCGGAGATCCTGCAGCGTCCCTGCTGCAAACGGACCTATCTTCGCGGGCTCTTTCTTTCCTCCGGTTTTCTTTCGGATCCGGAGAAGGACTATCATCTGGAGATCGTCCTGAAGACACAGCGCGAGGCTTATGATCTGAAGGAGCTGATGCGCTGCTTTGATCTGGCAGGGAAAATAGTTGAACGCAAAGGCCATCAGGTGGTATATTTAAAAGAAGGCGATCAGATCGTACAGTTTCTGGGAATCATCGGGGCAACAAAATCGCTTCTTTCGCTGGAGAACATCCGCGTCGTAAAGGATGTCAGGAACGATGTCAACCGGAAAATGAATTTTGAAGTGGCAAATCTGAAAAAGACCGCGCTTGCCGCGATGGACCAGATCGAAGCCATTGAAAAGATCAGAGATCTGATAGGACTGGAAAAGCTGCCGGATACGCTGAGGGAGACCGCGGTGCTCCGGCTGGAGAATCCGGAAAGCTCTCTGGAGGAACTGGGACTTCTGATGGACCCGCCGGTTGGAAAGTCCGGAGTCAATCACCGGATCCGCAGACTGAAGGCAATCGCCGAGGAGGAGAAAATATGAAAAAAGAAACCGTTGTCGTATCACTGAATGACGGACTGGATGCCAGAGGCATCGCCATGTGTGTACAGACGGCAAGCAGATTCACCTGTGAGATCCATCTGTCCGACGGCGTCAAGAAGATGAATGCAAAGAGCATCATGGGAATGATGGCGCTGGGCCTTGCGCTCGGAGACAGCGTAACGGTCGAGACAGACGGAAAGGACGAAGAGGAAGCGCTTTCGCAGATGATCTCCTTCCTTGAGGGCAAATAATGGATCTGTTTGATTTTATGCAGGAGACTTCTTCAAAAAAGGAGTCACCTCTTGCGTCCAGGCTCCGGCCGAGGACACTGGATGAGATCGTCGGACAGAAGCATATTCTTTCAAAGAACAGTCTTCTTTACCGCGCGATCAAGGCAGACAAGCTTTCATCCGTGATCTTCTACGGGCCGCCGGGAACCGGAAAAACGACAATAGCCAAGGTCATTGCCAATACGACGAAGGCTTCCTTTATTCAGCTGAATGCCACCATGGCCGGAAAAAAGGACATGGAGGATGCGGTGGAAAAAGCGAAGAGCGATCTCAGGATGTTTCAGAAAAAAACGATCCTGTTCATTGACGAGATCCACCGCTTCAACAAGGCCCAGCAGGACTTTCTCCTGCCTTATGTGGAGGACGGAACGATCACGCTGATCGGAGCCACTACGGAGAATCCTTATTTTGAGGTGAACGGGGCGCTGATCTCAAGATCCGTGATCTTTGAACTGAAGCCGCTTCAGAATCAGGACATCAAAGAGCTGATCTTCCGTGCCGTGAATGACAAAGAAAACGGAATGGGTTCGTATCATGCGGTGATCACAGAAGAGGCAGCGGATTTTATTGCCGATCATGCAAACGGGGACGCGAGAAACGCCCTGAATGCGATCGAGCTTTCCATCCTCACCACGGACCGGGCTGAGGACGGTCTGATCCACATCGATATTTCGGTGGCGGAGGAGTGCATTCAGAAACGTGTTCTGAAATACGACAAAAAGGGAGATCAGCATTATGATACGATCTCCGCTTTCATCAAATCCATGCGGGGCTCCGATCCGGATGCCGCTTCCTATTATCTGGCACGGATGCTGCAGGCGGGCGAGGATGTCAAGTTCATTGCAAGACGCATCATGATCTGTGCATCCGAGGACGTCGGAAACGCGGATCCCATGGCGCTTGTCGTGGCTGTATCTGCATCTCTTGCGGTGGAGCGTGTCGGTATGCCGGAGGCGCAGATCATTCTGTGTCATGCGGCAACTTATGTTGCCTGCGCACCGAAGAGCAATTCCGTCGTGGAGGCGATCTACAGCGCGGGAAGAGCCGTGCAGGATATCAAAGTGGAAACACTGCCGCCGCACCTTCAGGACGCGCACTATCACGGCCATGAAGAGCTCGGCCGGGGCATCGGCTATCTGTATGCGCATGATTTTGAAAATCATTATGTAAAGCAGCAGTATCTGCCGGATGAGGTAGTGGGACAGAAGTTTTATATTCCTTCCGAAAACGGATACGAGAAAACGATACGTGAGTATTTTAAAAAAATAAAGGGGGAAGATCAGGATGGCTAACGACAGATTGAATTTTTTGCGAAGCCTTATGCTGCAGCGCGGGATCGATGCCTATGTGATCCCGACCGCGGATTTCCACGAATCGGAATACGTGGGAGATCATTTCAAATGCCGGAAATATCTGACCGGATTTACCGGTTCTTCCGGAAATGCGGCAGTGACGATGCAGGATGCCGGTCTCTGGACCGACGGACGGTATTTCATTCAGGCGGAAAGACAGCTGGAGGGTTCCGGCTTCCGCCTTTTCAAAATGGCGCAGAAGGGCGTGCCGACACTGAACGAGTTTCTGGATGCACAGCTTCCGGAAGGCGGAAAGCTCGGCTTTGACGGCCGCGTCATCAATGCTAAATGGGGCATGGAACTGGAAAAGATCGCGGCGGAAAAGGGCGGAAGCACTTATGTGACCGAGGATCTTGCAGGCATGACCTGGGAGGACAGACCGGCCCTCTCCTGCAAAAAGGTATGGATCCTTGACGAAAAGTATGCAGGGGAATCCGTTTCTCACAAGATCGCGAGGATCCGTGAAAAGATGGCGGAATACGGCGCTGATGTGCATATTCTGACGTCTCTTGACGATATCGCATGGATACTGAACATCCGCGGAAACGATTCCGTTCATTTCCCGGTCGTTCTTTCCTATCTCGTTCTCACCGCCAAGGGCTGCATCTGGTATGTGCAGGAGGAGGCGCTGACAGATGAAGTGAAGGCTTATCTGAACAAAAACCGGATCCGCACGGCGCCTTACGAGGACATTTACAAAATGGCGGATATGCTCGGCGAGAAGCCGGTAGGCCGTGTTCTTTTAGACAGCGGAAAGGTCAATTACCGGATCTATAAATCAGTTGCACGCTCCAATGTCATTATCGATAAGCAGAATCCTTCCGTTCTTATGAAGGCCTGCAAGAATCAGACGGAGATCGGCAATATCAGAGAAGCGCACATCAAAGACGGCGTGGCTATGGTCAAATGGCTGAAATGGCTTCAGGAGACGCTTCCCGAAAAGCAGCTGACCGAGATGGATGTTTCCGACAAACTGGAAAGCTTCCGCCGCGAGCAGGAGAATTTCCTGGATCTTTCCTTCAACACGATCGCAGCATACGGCCCGAACGCAGCCATGATGCATTACGCACCGACGCCTGAAAACTGTGCGGTGATCGAAGATCACGGTTTCCTTTTAGTGGATTCCGGCGCACATTTTCTGGAAGGCTCCACCGATATCACGAGAACCATCGCCATGGGTCCTCTGACCGATGAAGAGAAGATGCTGTTCACCACCGTTCTTCGCGGTAATCTGAATCTGGCAGCGGCAAATTTCCTGTACGGCTGTACCGGCATGAATCTGGATATTCTTGCAAGAGGTCCTGTCTGGGATCTGGATATCGACTATCAGTGCGGCACGGGACACGGCATCGGATATATTCTGAACATCCACGAACCGCCGAACGGCATCCGCTGGAAGATCGTACCGGAGCGTATGGATTCCGCAGTGCTGGAAGAGGGCATGGTCACCACGGATGAGCCCGGTGTTTATCTGGAGGGCAGTCTCGGCATCCGTTCCGAGAACGAACTTCTCTGCGTAAAGGGAGAGGAGAACGAATACGGTCAGTTCATGCATTTTGAGACCGTGACCTACTGTCCCTTCGATTTAAGTGCAGTCAACAGGGAGCTTCTTACGAAGAAGGAGATCCGTCTTCTGAACGAATACCACAAAATGGTCTATGAGACACTTGCGCCCCTCCTGAACGCGGAGGAACGCATGTGGCTGAAGTATGAAACAAGAGAGATCTGACATTTTACCGGGAGGAAAACATGGATAAGAAAAATGCATGGCTCGATTACAAGGCAAAGGATGCAAAGGCGATCGAAGCGCTCTGTGATGAATACAAGGAATACATCACCTACGGAAAGACCGAGAGAAGATGTGTCGAGGAGACCGTGAAGATGGCGGAAGCCTGCGGCTATATCGATCTGGAGAAAGCGATCGCGGAAGGAAAGAAGCTTGCGGCAGGCGACAAGGTCTATGCGGTTGGCATGAAGAAGACCATTGCACTGTTCCATATCGGAACAGAGGACCTGACAAAGGGCATGAACATTCTCGGCGCACACATCGATTCCCCCAGAATCGACGTGAAGCAGGTACCGCTTTATGAGGATAAGGAATTTGCTTATCTGGATACGCACTATTACGGCGGAATCAAGAAATATCAGTGGGTCGCGACGCCGCTTGCGATCTACGGCGTGATCGTGAAAAAGGACGGCACCGTCGTGAACGTTGAGATCGGCGATAAGGAAGACGATCCTGTTTTCTGCATCTCCGACCTTCTGATCCATCTGTCTGCAGATCAGATGACGAAGTCCGCAAAGGATGTCATCGGCGGCGAAGACCTGAATCTTCTGATCGGCTCTAAGCCCGTGAAGGATGAGGAAGAGAAGGAATGTGTGAAGAAGCAGGTGCTGGATATCCTCAAAAAGACCTATAAGATCGAAGAGGATGATTTCCTGTCCGCAGAGCTTGAGATCGTTCCCGCCGGAAAGGCACGCGACCTCGGCCTTGACCGTTCCATGATACTGGGATACGGCCATGATGACAGAGTCTGCGCATATACCTCTCTGAAGGCACAGCTGGAAGTCGAAGCGCCTGTGAAGACCTGCGTGACCCTTCTGACAGACAAGGAAGAGATCGGCTCCGTCGGCGCGACCGGCGCACAGTCCATGTTCTTCGAAAATGCTGTGGCGGAGATCCTGAATCTGATGGGCATTGATTCCGATCTGGCAGTCAGACGGACGCTCAAAAACTCCAGAATGCTTTCATCCGACGTTTCCGCAGCTTTTGACCCGCTGTTCCCCTCTGTCATGGAAGGAAAGAATGCGGCATACTTCGGCTACGGCATCTGCTTCAACAAGTTCACCGGAAGAGGCGGAAAGTCCGGCTCCAACGATGCCAACGCAGAGTATATTGCAGTTGTCCGGAACATTATGGATAAAAACCATGTCCGTTTCCAGACCTGTGAGCTCGGCAAGGTGGATCAGGGCGGCGGCGGAACGATCGCATATATCTCCGCACTTTACGGCATGGAAGTCATCGATGCGGGCGTAGCGGTCCTTTCCATGCATGCACCGTGGGAGATCGTTTCCAAGTCCGATATCTACGAAGCGAAGAAGGCTTATGCAGCATTCCTGAAGGAAGCCTGAGAACTGTATATGACAATGGCCGTGTGATCCGCAAAGATCACACAGGATGAACAGGATCCGGGGAAGCAGTGCTTCCCCGGATTTGCAGTTAGATAATTACTGTGTTATGGGTCACTCTCCGCAAGAGCGGAGATTCACCTTTTGACATTTGTAAAGCTATGACAGAAAAGAACGGTCAGGGAGTTTTGAGGATGAAGATCAGAACGATGCAGAGAAATGACTGGAATACGGTTATGACGGAAAAGAAATATCTGATCGAACCGTGTACCTTCCGGGGAAAAGAGGGAAAGATCTCGCTGATCTTCATGGAAAGGGTCGACAAGCCCTTTTACGCGGACGGAAAGAAGCTTGCGGATACCGGCTACAGCTGGCTGCAGGCGGCGCTTCAGGGGGAGTACTTCTGGATGACGGCGATGTTTGACGAAACAGGCAGGTTCTGTGAGATCTACATCGATATGACGGACGGAAGCCGGACAGATACGGAAGATCCTTTTTTTACCGACATGTATTTAGACTACGTTGTCACGGAAGAAGGCATTCAGGAGCTTGACCGGGAAGAGCTTGACGAGGCATTTAAAAGCGGTCGGATCACGAAGGAGCAGTATCTGAGAACGATTTCGGAGGGAGAAAAGCTGAAAAACTTTCTGACCGGTCACCGGGAAGAGATCTTTTCCCTTCTGCGGTCGGAATATGAACGGCTCAGAAAAAAGGCAGAGAAAATATGAGAATAACGGATGAACAGTTTGTAAGAGAAAATCTTCCGGTGATCCCGGAGGAAGCCAATAAATACACGAGAGGACGGCTGTTTCTGATCGCCGGTTCCTACGGAATGGCCGGCGCGCTTCTGATGGCGGCAAAGGCGGCTTTCCGCTCAGGAGCCGGTTTTCTGGATCTGATGGTTCCGGAAAAGATCTATCCGGTCGTGACGCAGGCCGTTCCGGAAGCGGTCTGTTCCGTTTATGATCCTGCGGATGAAGCGGATATCCGGAAAAAACTGCTCGCCGGGATCGAAAAGGCGGATGCCGTTGCGATCGGTCCGGGACTCGGGATACTTCGTGAAAAGATCTGTCCGGTCGTTTTTGAAAACTGCAGAAAGCCGCTTCTCATCGATGCCGATGCCATCACATTTCTTGCGGGAATGCCGGAAGATCTGCCCGTTTCGGACGATACCGTACTGACACCTCACGAGGGGGAGATGGGCAGGCTTCTTTCTTGCGATTTTCGTGAGATCCAAAAGGACCGTGAAGGCGCCGCCCGGAAGGCTTCTTTGAAATACCGGGCGTCTGTTCTTCTGAAAGGACCGGATACGCTCATCCTTTCCAAAGAGCAGGAGCTGTTTCTGAATCCGTACCGCAATGCGGGACTTGCAAGAGCGGGCTCCGGCGATACCCTTACGGGGATCATCGGCTCTCTGATGGCGCAGGGCATGAAGGGAGCGTCTGCAGCGGCTGCCGGTGCATATCTTCACGCCGAAGCCGGAAGGATTGCGCGGGAAAAACTGGGCGTACGATCCATGCTTCCGTCAGACCTGCCCGACTGTCTGCCGGAGGTCTTCCGGAAACTGAATGACGCGGATTTCTGAAAACACTGCAAAATCCGAAAAGTTTTCTTGACAGAATCCGCAGTCTGTGTCATGATATAGAAAACTTTATCACTTTATCAGAATGAAGCGATAGAGGATCAACAAAGAAGCACGCTGCGGTGCCTGAGACGGAAAAATCCGGATGCATCCCGCAGGCGGCAGCTAAAAACCCACAGATCTGCAGCAAGAGGAGAAAACAGTTATGAGCATGAAAAGAAGCAGAGTTTACGACAGATATTTTCTGTATAAAGAGTATACGGACATCATGAAGGAATATGCGGAAAAATATCCGCAGTATGCACGCCTTCAGGTGATCGGCGTCACGCCGGAGGGGCGCGACATTCTGCTGATCGAGATCACCGATACCAGTACAGGCGATTTTGACGAGAAGCCCGGATATTACGCCGAAGGCAACATCCATGCCGGCGAAGTCACGGGCTGCATGGCCATCATGGGCTTCATGGATACGATCTTTACAAACATCGATACGCCCGAGATCCAGAGCATTTTAAAGAAGTATACCATCTATCTGCTTCCGAGAGTGTCTCCGGACGGATCCGAGTATTATCTCACCACACCCTACACCGCACGAAGCCTTCCGAGATATTATCCCTTCACACAGGATATGCCCGGTCTGCAGCCGGAGGATCTGGACGGCGACGGCGTGATCCGCTGCATGCGCGTGAAATCCCCCTACGGTCTTTTCAAGATCTCCAAAGACGATCCGCGTCTGATGGAAAGACGAACGCCGGATGAGGATGAAGGCGATTTCTACAATGTGTATACGGAAGGCATGATCCTCGATTACGACGGGATCCATGTAAACGATGCGCCTGCAAAATTTGCCTATGACAACAACAGAAGCTATCCGTTTGCGTGGGCGCCCGAATGGGTGCAGAAGGGCGGCGGTGAGATCCCGCTCATCAATCCGGAGACACAGGCCAATGCGAAATTCCTTCTCTCACACCGGAACATCGCTTCGGTTCTGGATATGCATACATCCGGCGGCGTGATCCTTTATACGCCCGGTTACAAATCGGAAAAGCTGGCTGTGAAGGAAGACATGGAGATCTATCATGCACTCTGCACCATGGCGACCGAAGAGAGCGGCTTCCCGATGCTGAACGTAAAGGACGGCCTGACACCCAGAGACGGCGATGCGACCTACGGCGGTTTTGATGATTTCTGCCACTACGTTTTAGGCATTCCCGCGATCACCATCGAGTGCTGGGATGCGGATCACCGCGCAGGCGTTCCCTTCCAGTATCCGAGACTGACGGATCCGACTGAGGCAGAACGCCACGATCGTGAGCTGAAGCTCCTGAAATGGATGGATGAGAATCTGACGGCGGAAGAGGGCTTCGAGGACTGGACGCCCTTTAAGCATCCTCAGCTCGGCGACGTGGAGATCGGCGGCGTATCCGTTAAATACATCATCCAGAATCCGCCGAAGAAATTCCTCGAAGAGGAGATCGACAAACACATCCGCTTTATGCTTCGTGAAGTAAAGACACTGCCGAGACTGGTATTTGATTCTGTCAAAGCGGAAAAGATCGGCGAAGGCATCTATCAGGTGAAGGCCGTCATCGGAAATCACGGCTTCATGCCGACGTTCTCGTTTACGGAAGCACTGAACAATCCGTGGGTCAAGCCGGTCAGCGTGAAGATCGAAGGCCAGACGGCTCTTGTGGAAGGCAAAGAGATCACCGAGGTCGGTCATCTCGGCGGCAGGACCAATACGAATGTCATGACACGGAACATCCCGAATACGACCGTGGAATCGGCAAAACGTCCGGTCGTAAAGGAACTGAGCTTTGTTGTCTCTGCACCGGCGGGAACCGTTCTGA
>JAZUFC010000293.1:0-8981 GCA_045640465.1 Lachnospiraceae bacterium
GGGCTTTTTGCTGCACAAGGGAAAAGAGAGGTGAACGGTACGGAAGGAAAAGTGATCGTTGACTCGCAGACCATGACCCGGACGCTGGCGCGTCTTGCTCATGAGATCATCGAGCAGAATCCGAAAGAGGCAGAACTGTATCTTGTCGGAATCAAAAGACGGGGCGTTCCGCTTGCTGCGATACTGAAAGAGAATATCGAGAGATTTTCCGACATTCATGTCACGCTCGGCGAGCTGGATATCACGCTTTACCGGGATGATCTGTCCTTAAAGTATGAGGAGCCCGTCGTGAACGGTTCCGTGATCCCCTTTGATGTGAATGGAAAGAACATTATTCTGGTGGATGACGTGCTGTACACGGGAAGGACCACGAGAGCCGCCATGGATGCGGTCATCCGTCTCGGAAGACCTGCAAGGATCCAGCTTGCGGTCATGGTGGACCGCGGACACCGGGAGCTTCCCATCAGTGCCAATTATGTCGGGAAGAATATTCCCACTTCCAGAAGGGAGTTCGTCAGCGTGCGCGTCATGCAGATCGACGGGGCGCAGGATGTCCTGCTTACAGACAGCAGGCAGCAGTAAGGTTGTAAGCGAAAGCTTAAACATATTATTTTAACTTATCACGGGAGGATAAGAAATGAATCTGGTTTACAAAGTAGAAGATAAGCCCAAGTTCGGTCAGCTTATCGTGTTTGCACTTCAGCAGCTTCTTGCGATCCTTGCGGCAACCATCGCGGTTCCCTCGATCGTCGGCAACGGCATGAGCCAGTCCGCAGCGCTTTTCGGCGCAGGCGTCGGCACTATCGTATATCTGCTCTTCACCAAGTTTAAGAGCCCCGTATTCCTCGGAAGCTCCTTCGCATTCCTAGGTTCCATGTTTGCTGCTTTTGCAGGAGCTGTTACCGTAGAAGCCGGATATTCAGGACTGATTCTGGGTGCGGTCTTCGCAGGTCTTGTTTACGTTGTGATCGCGATCATCGTCAAATATGCCGGCGTTCAGTGGATCAACAAACTGATGCCTCCTGTTGTTATCGGCCCCACAGTCGCGATCATCGGTCTGTCTCTGGCAGGCAATGCGATCGGCGATTCTTTAGCAGGCGCATTTGATGCGGAAGCAGGCGCGTATGTCATGACCGGCGGTGTATGGGCTGCCCTGATCTGCGCACTGGTAACGCTGCTCGTTGTTGTGATCTGCTCTGTATACGGCAAGAAGATGGCAAAGCTGATCCCGTTCGTGATCGGTATTGCAGCAGGTTATGTCGTAGCTCTGATCTTCACTCTGATCGGCAAGGGCGCTGACAATGCTTCCCTTCAGCTCATCGATTTCGGCAAGTTCAAGAACATGCAGTGGGTTCCCGATTTTACCTTCATCAAGGCTTTCAAGGGCTTCAAGGATATCGACGGAACTTATGTCGCAACCATTGCGGTCGCTTATATTCCCGTAGCATTCGTTGTATTTGCTGAGCATATCGCAGACCATAAGAACCTTTCCACCATCATCGGCAAGGAACTTCTGGAAGAGCCCGGCCTTCACAGAACACTTTTAGGCGACGGCGTCGGCTCCATGGTCGGTGCGTTCTTCGGCGGCTGCCCCAATACCACTTACGGTGAATCCGTAGGCTGTGTCGCGATCACCGGCAACGCTTCCGTGATCACGATCCTTGCTACCGCGATCCTTGCAATCGTCGCATCGTTCTTCGGCCCCTTCGTTACCCTGCTTGCAACCATCCCCGGCTGTGTGATGGGCGGCGTCTGCATTACGCTGTATGGCTTCATCGCAGTTTCCGGTCTGAAGATGCTGCAGCCTGTTGATCTCGGCGACAACAGAAATCTCTTCACCGCTTCCGTGATCCTGATCGCAGGTATCGGCGGCATGACGCTTAAGATCGGTGCTGTCACGCTGACAGAAGTTGCATGCGCACTCATCCTCGGCATCATCGTAAACCTTGTGGTAAACAGAAAGAAAAACTGATCTTCCGGTCAGCTTTGTTAATATCGGCCGCAGGTCTTTCTGACCTGCGGCTCTTTCAATTCGGGAATATACGGAGGATTCGAATGATACTTTGCATTGCTTTTGTTCCATGCGGAGAATGAGGTGCTGCATGGAACACAAAAAGAAACGGATCACCTCATTCTTTGCCTGTTCAGACAGTTTATGTGTTGAAGGAGCAAAGAAATGAAAACAAAAAAGAAATTGAGAGATTTTTATATATTATGGAGTACGCAGAGCCTTTCGCAGCTGGGTTCTGCTATGACGGAATTTGCACTGACCCTGTGGCTGTATGAGAAGACCGGATCCGCACTCAGGACATCGCTTCTTGCGATCTGTTCCTATGCGCCGTACATTGTTATGAGTATTTTCGCAGGAGCTCTGTCGGATAAATGGGACAAGAAGAAAACGATGCTTGTCTGTGATGCACTGGCAGCCTGTACGACGGTCGGCGTCCTGATCCTTTACAGGACGGATCTTTTGAGACCGGTGCATCTGTATCTTCTGAATGCGGTATCGGGCCTGATGAATACCGTACAGGAGCCGGCTTCGGAAGTTGCCATGACGCAGATCATTCCGAAGGATGCGTACCAGAAAACGAGCGGTTATATGTCGGCATCAAGATCGATGATCTCGATCCTGAATCCGCTTCTTGCGACAGCCGTATATACCGGTCTTGGCATGGAAGCGGTGGTGTTCTTTGACCTGTTCAGCTTTGCGGCGGCATTCCTTGCGCTTCTTTTCCTGATCCGGCTTCCGAAGATCGAAAAGAAAGGTTCGGAGAAGGTTCTGACACTTGCGAAGGAAGGGCTTCTGTATCTGAAAAAGACACCGCTCGTGTTTACGATGATCCTGTTCATGGCAGGCGTCAATTTTGTCGCCTCCGCATTTGATGCGGTCCTGCCGGCTTATGTCATTCCGAATCCGAACGGAGGAGAGAAGATCTTAAGTCTTGTCACATCGGCATCCGGCATCGCCATGCTTCTCGGAAGCATTACCGTATCGATGCTGCCCAAACCGAAGAACCGGCTGAGCGTGATCTTCTGGACGATGCTGTTTTCACTGACCGTTGAAAATGTAATTCTTGCATTTACAAGACAGCCGGTATTCTGGATCGCCGGACAGTTTCTCGGCTGGTTCGTTGTCCCGGTCATGAGTGCGAACGAGCAGGTCGTGATGCGAAGCTCGGTCCCTGTTGAGCTGCAGGGAAGAGTATATGCCTGCCGGAACACCTTTCAGTTTTTCACGATTCCTTTAGGCCTTCTTTTCGGCGGGTTCATGGTGGACGAGATCTGTGAGCCGGCAATGCAGAAAATTGCCTCAGGCGGGATCCTTTCAAAGCTGTTCGGTTACGGGAAAGGCTCGGGAGCGGCAGTGATGATGCTGGTCCTGGGCGTGATGGGCTTTGTGATCTGCATGATCACGGGAAAAGAACTCAGAAAATACAGTTATTCCGAATGATCCGGTTTACAGATTCAGACGGAAGGAGAAGAGCGGAGGGGACTTTCAAGTCTCCTCCGTTCGATCATGGTCAGGATACCGGTCCCGCGGTCATTGACCTTTGACGCAATTCGTACTAAAATATATAGGGGAAAGTTTTGCAGGGAACAGATCGGAGGAGCATGTACGCATTTGTTGTCATCGATATATTGAATAGACAGGTGGACAGGCTCTTTACCTACCGGATCCCGGAAAGGCTTTCCGGACAGGTCGAGGTCGGAAGTGCGGTGAACGTTCCTTTCGGAAAGGGGAATTCCCTGCGGAAAGGGTATGTGGTCCGCATTTCGGATTCCTGCGGTTATCCGGATGAACTTGTGAAGGAACTCGATTCGGTTGACGAAAAGGCTTATTCGCTGGAAGAGAACATGATCCGTCTTGCAGTCTGGATGCGGTACCGTTACGGCGGTACGCTGTATCAGGCCATGTCCGTGGTTCTTCCTTCCAAGGTGAAGGTCGAAAGGAAACAGGCACGGATGCTTGTTTATACAGGCACGGATGAAGAACTGAATACACTTCTTTCGGAAGCGGAAAGAAAAAAGCATTACGCAAGGATACGGCTTCTTTCCGCATTTCGTGAAAACAGGGCGATCCCGTCGGGTATTCTTTCGGACCGACTGAATATCACTTCCGCAACCGTGAAGCATTTTCAGGAGCTCGGTCTCGTCCGCTATGAGTATCCCGGGGCGAAGCTTACCGGAAACGGGACGGATGCCGAAAGGAAAAGACCGCCGGAACTGAATGAGGAACAGCGCTTTGCCGTGGAAAAGATCCTGCATGACGAACGCAGGATATCTCTCCTTTTCGGCGTGACGGGAAGCGGAAAGACGGAGGTCTATCTGCATCTTATCGAAAATGTCCTGAAGGAAGGAAAGCAGGCGATCGTCCTGATCCCTGAGATCGCGCTCACTTATCAGACCGTCATGCGCTTTTACGAGCGTTTCGGGGAGCAGATCTCCGTAGTTCATTCCAGACTTTCCAAAGGGGAGAAGTGCGAACGTTTTGAACGGGCGGAAAAGGGTGAGATCCGCGTGATGATCGGTCCGCGGTCCGCATTGTTTACGCCTTTTCCGGATCTCGGACTCATTATTATCGATGAGTTTCATGAGTCCTCCTATATTTCCGAACAGGTCCCGAAATACGACACCGTGGAGACCGCTGCCGAAAGAAGCCGTCTGACCGGTGCAAAGGTCGTACTGGGGTCTGCAACGCCGGCAATAGAGGCATACCGCCGTGCACTTTCGGGAGAGTATCTTCTCTTAAGACTGACGAAACGCGCGGTTTCGGAAGCGGTCCTTCCGGATGTGCAGCTTGTCGACATGCGGGACGAGCTTCGAAAAGGAAACCGTTCCGTGTTTTCGGATGCGCTTCGCGAAAAGATCCGCGAAAAGCTTGAAAAGAAAGAGCAGATCATGCTGTTTCTGAACCGGAGAGGCTACTCAGGCGCAGTCTCCTGCAGAGCCTGCGGCGAAAGCATCACCTGCCCGCACTGCAGCGTATCTTTGAATTATCACAGAGACGGGACGCTGCGGTGCCATTTCTGCGGATATCAGACTGTGTTCAGGAATGTCTGTCCGTCCTGCGGATCGAATCTGGTCGGAACGTTCGGAATCGGTACGGAAAAGGTGGAGGAGATGGTTTCGGAAGCCTTCCCTGGCGTAAAGACTCTCCGGATGGACGCGGATACAACAGCCGGAAAGAACGGCCATCAGGAAATTCTTGAAAAGTTCATGAACCGTGAAGCGGATGTGCTGATCGGTACGCAGATGATCGTCAAAGGGCATGATTTCCCGAATGTGACGCTCGTCGGTATTCTGGCTGCGGACCTGTCATTAAATGTACCGGACTACAGAAGCGCGGAACGGACGTATCAGCTTCTGGTTCAGGCGGAGGGAAGGGCCGGAAGAGGCACAAAGAAAGGTGACTGCATCGTACAGACCTATGCCCCGGAACATTATGCCGTAAAGGCAGCGGTGTCACAGAATTATGAACTGTTTTACAGGGAGGAGATGCTCTTCAGGCAGCAGATGAAATATCCGCCCTGCGGCAGCTTTTTAAGCTTTCACGTTTCCGGCGCTTCCTGTGAGGAGGTCTCGCAGGTGATCGGTCTTCTGTACAATGAGGCTTCTTCGGCCTTTCAGGGGAAGATACAGTTTCTGGGCCCCGCGGAGGAAAGGATCCTGAAGGTCAAGGACCGCTACAGGATGGTCTTCTATATGAAATCGTCCGTGCTTGAGACGATCCTTTCCTGTAAGGAAATGCTGGAAAAACGCGCTGACGAGATCATCGGAAGCCGAAACATCTATTATTCGTTTGAAAACTGACGGAACGCTTTTGCGGCCGTTTCACAGATAAAAGGAGAAAATTATGGCAATTCTGAATGTAAGACAGCTTGGAGACGAAGCACTCACAAAGGTATGTAAAAGAGTCAAGCTTGTCACACCCAGGATCCGTCAGCTCGTGGATGATATGTACGATACCATGTACGAAGCGGGCGGCGTGGGTCTGGCGGCACCTCAGGTCGGTATCCTGAAACGGATCGTTGTGATCGACGTAACGCCGGAACCGGAGGATCCCGAGGAGGAGATCTCACCCGAAGATATGATGTGCTACACCATGATCAATCCCGAGATCATTGAACAGTCCGGTTCGCAGACGGACTATGAAGGCTGCTTAAGCTATGTCGGCAAAAGCGGTCTTGTGACGCGCCCCGATCATGTGAAGGTCCGTTTTACGGATCTGGACGGTTCGGAATACGAACTGGAGGGAGAAGGCCTTCTGGCGCGGGCGATCTGCCATGAGCTGGATCATCTCGACGGCCACATGTATACGGAAAAGGTGGAAGGACCCATCATTACGAATGAGGAACTTGCGCGCCTGCGTGAAGAAGGAAAGGCACAGGAAAACGAATGAGACTGATATTTATGGGAACGCCTGAGTTTGCCGTACCGACGCTTCAGGCGCTGATCGGCAGCCGTCATGAGGTGGTCGGCGTTTATACACAGCCTGACAAGGAGCAGGGGCGGGGGAAGAAGCTGGTCTTTTCTCCTGTCAAAGAGTGTGCGCTTGCGGCGGGAGTGCCGGTCTTTCAACCGAAAGGCTTTAAGAAAGCATCCGTCATTGAAGAAATGAAAAGTCTTCAGGCTGACGCGATCGTGGTGGCGGCCTACGGTAAGATCTTAAGAAGCAGTGTCCTTGACATGACAAAGTACGGCTGCTTCAATGTACATGCATCTCTGCTTCCTTCCTACAGAGGCGCAGCCCCCATCAACTGGGCAATCTTAAACGGCGAAAAAGAGACGGGCGTTACCGTTATGCAGATGAACGAAGGCCTCGATACGGGCGATATGCTGTATAAAGAGATCATACCGGTCGAAGCGGATGACACAGGCGATTCCCTGACTCAGAAACTGTCTGCTCTCGGCGGTCCGATGATCCTGAAGGTGCTTGACGATGCCGAAAACGGTATGCTGAAGCCTGAAAAACAGCCGGAAGAAAGTCCGACTCCCTATGCGGCCATGCTTCAGAAGGAGATGGGCGAGCTTGATTTCCGGAAAACACCGGAAGAGCTGGAACGTACGATCCGCGGACTGTATTCCTGGCCTTCCGCATATACATATCTGGACGGAAAGATGCTGAAGATCTTTCGGGCACAGTGCGTGCCCGGAGATCCCGAAGCGGCTCCCGGTACCGTTCTGGAGATCACTAAGAAGTATTTTACCGTGAATGCATCAGGCGGTGCGCTGAAGATCCTTGATCTCCAGCTCGAGGGAAAGAAGCGGATGGAGACAGATGCTTTCCTTCGCGGATACAGGCTTACTGCAGGAACGGTCCTCGGAGAAAAGGCAGATGTCTGAGAACAGTCTGAAGGAACGGAATCTGGCGCTCAATGCCTGCATGGAGATCCTGTACCGCGGCGGATTCACGCATGAGGTCCTGCTGTCCGCGCTCGGTCGGGAAACAGCGCTTTCGGGTCAGGAAAAACGCTTTTCGGAGCATCTCGTGCGCGGTACTGTCGAACGGAAGGAGATCCTGGTCTTACTGATCGATCAGGTGAGCCGGACGAAGGTCTCGAAAATGAAGCCACTCATCGCCTGTATTCTGATGCTCGGGACAGAGGAGCTCTGCTTTATGGAGACCGGAGATCACGCAGCCGTGAACGAATGGGTCACCATCGCGAAAAAACGCGGTTTTGCCGGGCTTTCAGGCTTTGTGAACGCTGTACTCAGAAATATTCAGAAAAACAGGGAAACGCTTCTTGATTCTCTTTCCGGGGAGGAAAAGACAGGGCTTCCTTCATTTCTTGCGGACAAATTCACGGCCTGGTACGGACGTGAAAAGATGCTTCAGATCGCCGCCGCTTTTCTGAACAGCGATAAGAAGGGTGTCTGTGTCCGCAGAAATGCATCGCATATTACGGAAGAGGAGCTGTTTTCCGAATGGGAAGACGAAGGCATCCTTTTTGAAAAGACCGGATACACGGACGATACTTATTTTCTGAAAAATACCGGGGATCTTTTGAAACGTTCCTCATTTTTAAGCGGTCATTATTATGTGCAGGATATCTCATCCGTGCTGTCAGGAAAAGCGCTTCTTCCGCTGCTTTCCGAAAGGCCGGGACTGAAGGTTCTGGATACCTGTGCGGCGCCGGGAGGAAAATCGCTTCATATTGCGGACATGACAAACGGTCAGGCGCAGATCGTTTCCTGTGACGTTTCGGATAAAAAGGTGGAGCTGATATGTGAGAATGCCGTAAGAAACCGTTTTCCCGGCATCAAAGCGCTGAAAAAGGACGCTTCCGTATTCGAACCGGAGTTTTCGGAGAAGTTCGATCTGGTGGTCGCGGATGTGCCCTGCTCGGGACTCGGCATCATCGGTGAAAAACCGGATATCCGCTATCATGTGACGGAGGAGTCATTAAAGTCCGTAGAGCTTCTGCAGGAAAAGATCGTACAGAACGTATCCCGTTATGTCAGACCGGACGGATATCTGATGTATTCGACCTGTACGCTCAATCCGGAAGAGAACCGGACTGAGATCCCGGGCTTTAAGCTTCTTGAAAACAGGACATTGATTCCCGGCCCGGACTATCCGGGAACCGGATTTTACTATGCGCTTTTCAGGCGCGGATGACAGGCAGGTGAAACCAGATGGACATCGGATCGATGAGTCTTGAAGAGATCAGGGAAATGCTCGTTTCCATGAACGAAAAACCGTTCCGTGCTTCGCAGATCTTTTCATGGATCCACGAAAAACGGGCAGTCTCTTTTCAGGAGATGACCAATCTTTCCAAAGATCTTCGCGAAAAACTTTCAAAAACCTGTAAGATCCCGTATGTGAAGGTCGAAAACGTACAAAAGAGCCGTCTCGACGGAACCAGAAAATATCTGTTTCTTCTGGAGGACGGAAATCTGATCGAGAGCGTTCTCATGCGCTATTCCTTCGGAAATTCCGTATGCGTATCCAGTCAGGTCGGCTGCCGGATGGGCTGCCG
>JAZUFC010000294.1:0-3634 GCA_045640465.1 Lachnospiraceae bacterium
GGGGGCGCATTGTCTGCACCCCCGCTTCTGTCCGTCTGCGTTCTTTCTGAATTTATTCGATCGTCAGAATATCCGCAAATCCGGTAATATCAAATACTTCCATGATCTCGTCATGTACGTTTCTGACGATCATCTTTCCCTGTTTGTTCATCTGCTTCTGGCAGGCAAGAAGAATACGAAGTCCTGCGGAAGAGATATACTCGAGTTTTTCGAAATCAAATACCAGTTCCTTCAGCCCTTCCATATCCGCAGAAAGAGCCGTTTCAAGCTCCGGAGCGGTCGTGGTATCCAGTCTCCCTTCAAGTGCGACTTTCAGTGTTTCATTTTCCAGTTTTTTTTCAATCGTCATCGGTTCTACTCCTGATTCTTTCTGATATGTTTCTTTTCTGCCTGACTAAAAAGTCTTACAGTTCTTTATACCGGCAGATGTACATTTAATATTCCCTTTGTACTATACCACAGAATTACGGATTCTGCCAGCAGTCTCTGATGTTCTGCGGAATTTCTTCAAATGCCGGAAATACGTATGAGATGACCGTCTCCTCAGGAACACGGATAAAGCATACGGTGCCATCCCCGGTCTCCACCGTTTTGATCAACCTCTCCGAAAGATCAGCATCCTTCAGCATTTCTGCGGCAGTCCCTTCATCAACAAGTGCATACACTACTCTTTCCCCTTCGGGGGTGAGGAACGGAACGCTTTCTCTGAAGTTCGCATAAGTCTGAATGCTGTCCGCAGAAGCGGCTTTCAGACCTTCGGCAGGCGCTTCTTCCGCTTCTGCTTTTTCTTCTGCAGCTTCTGCTTCCGCAAATGCCCCTTCTGCCAGAAATGCCTCCTCTTTCGCGTCTTCTGTAAGGTAAGCTTTTTCTTCGACTGTTTCTTCCTGAAAAGCCTCTTCCGCATCCTGATTTAAGACGGGAGACGCATTTTCTTCATCTTCTTCCGATATACAGACCGCTGCAGTTAATGATCCGGGTGCCACTGCGGGAGCCATCTCCTGAATCGTAAAACTGTTCGCAAGAAGGCCTTCATCCATTCTGCCGCTGTCCGCAGCTTTCTCCGGAACGGTCTTCTCGAAAAACAGAAGGCCGACTGAGACGATCAGTATGGCTGCAGCAGCCAGGCTGCAGATCTTCAGTATATTCACCGGTCTTTTGAAAGCAGCAGGATCGGCTTCTTCTATAAAGGAATCGGCTGCATTTCCGACCGCGTTCATCAAATCTTTTGCATTCACAGCGCAATTCCCTCCTTTTCCAGATATTCTTTCAGTTTCTTACGGGTTCGAAACAGGAGAGATTTTACGTTTCCTTCCGTGATTCCCAGATTGCCTGCGATCTCCGCTACCGGACACATGTAGAAATACCGCTGCATGAAAATGATCCTGTGTCTTTTGGGGATACCTGAGAGGAATGCCTGGATCATCCGGTCGAGTTCCATTCCGATAACGGCATCCTCCACGGAGCTTTTATCGGCCACACATTCCTCCAGCTCGTCCAGACAGAGATCATATTCTGATCCGCCGCGTTTTCCGGCGGTCTTCTCTTCCAGACGGTTGATGGACAGGTTCCGGGTGATCCGGGTAAAGAATGCCTTCAGGGAATTGGGTCTTGTAGGCGGGATCGCATTCCAGGCGCGCATCCAGGTATCGCTGACGCATTCTTCCGCATCGGAATGATCCCGGACGACCTGAAAAGAGATCCTTTCCAGATAAGTCCCGTACTTATTCTCCGATTCAGCGATCGCATCCTCATTCCGCTGAAAATAAAGTTCTACGATCTTCTCATCTTCCAAGGCTAAGTTTCCTCATCTCTCAGTCTATAAGACAGTTTTTTGCCTCTGCCGGTTGCATCTTTTTTCAAAAATTCAGTTTCCGGCCGCTTCCTTCATTTCTCTTGCATTCTGTACAGCGCTTTCGCCAAGCGATCCGTCGCCTAAAAGTCTTGCAAGCTCCAGTACAGACTCTTCCTCCGAAAGCTTCCGGACCTGCGTGACCGTGCTTTCATTCTGAACCGATTTCTCGATCAGGAAATGATGATCCGCCTTCGATACGATCTGAGGCAGATGACTGATACAGATCACCTGATGTTTTTTTGCGATCGTACGCATTTTCTCAGCTACCAGACTTGCCGTCTTTCCGCTGATGCCGGAATCGATCTCGTCAAATATTAAAGTCGGGATCCGGTCCGTATCCGCGCACAGTGTCTTGATCGCCAGCATGATCCTGGAAAGCTCACCGCCGGATGCCACCTTCGCAAGCGGCTTGACATCTTCGCCCGGATTCAATGAGATCAGAAATGCGACCTGATCCGCGCCCTCCTGCGTAAATCTGCTGATCCTTTCCGTCTGTACGCAGAATCTGACAGAAAGAAAATTCAGTTCCTGAAGCGCATTTTCCATGGACTTTGAAAAGAGCTCCCCCGCTTCCTTCCGCTTTTCATGAAGCCTGTCGGCAGCCCGCACCAGTTTTTCCTGCACGGCGGAAAGTTCATGCAGAAGCGCTTCTCTGTTTGTGAGAAGCTGTTTCAGTTTCCCGTGCTCCGCTTCCTTTTCGGAAAGCCCTTTCAGAATATCTCGGACAGTCTGTCCGTATTTCCGTTTCAGTCTGGTAATGAATGAAAAGCGTTCCTCCACATCATGAAGACGCTGTTCGTCAAATTCGTAAGAAGCGATGCGTCTTCTGGTCTCCGAAAGCGCCTCCTGTGAAAGCGCATCGATAGACAGAAGCTGCTCCTGAAGACTCTTCAGCGAAGGATCGAATTTCAATGCATCCTGCATCAGCTGAATCGAAAGATGCAGTCCTTCGTTTCCGTCTCCCGAAAGAGCATTCTCCACAGCCGTCAGACTGCTTCTGATCTCGTAAGCATTGGAAAGACGGGTCAGTTCCTCATTCAGCGCTTCTTCATCGTTTTCCGAAAGATGCGCATCCCGGATCTCGGAGATCTCATACTCTAAAAAGGATAACCTTTCCTGAAGTGCTTCGGGCTCCGCATTCAAAAGCTTCAGTTCCTCCCGTTTGTTCCGGTATTCCCGGTAGATCTTCTGATAGGCTTCTTTTTCTTCCGCGATCGTATTCCTCGAAAAGGCATCCAGCACCGTCAGATGGTTCTCTTCTTTCAGAAGAGACTGATGTTCATGCTGACCGTGGATATCGATCAGAAGCTCGGAGATCTTTCTTAAGTGAGCAAGCGTGACTGCCTCTCCGTTGATCCGGCTCTGGCTTTTTCCTTCCGATATCCGGCGTGATATGATCACCCGGTCCTCTTCAGTCTCCACGCCGAGCTCCTGAAGTCCGGTCCGAAGCTCCGGATCGTCGATCCGGAAGATCAGCTCCGTATAGGCAGACTTCTCGTTTTTTCTGATCAGGTCCTGATCCGCTCGCATTCCGAGTGCCAGATTGATGCCTCCGAGAAGGATCGATTTTCCGGCTCCGGTCTCGCCGCTCAATATATTCAGATGATCGGAAAACCCGATCTCGGCTTCCCTGATCAGCGCAAGATTTTTCACATACAGTGATTCAAGCATTTTTTTCTCCCGTTATCCCTCAGATATCGGTATGGGAGGAGGCCACCAGCGCCTTCACGTCCGGCATGGCCGCATTCCTTTCCTCTTCTGTGGGCGTGTTCTGCAGATACA
>JAZUFC010000295.1:0-6467 GCA_045640465.1 Lachnospiraceae bacterium
GCAGCAAAGGTTGACGGTGCGAAGAAGGGTCAGCAGATCCGCTACATTACGCTGCCCTATCTGAAACCCATGGTCACCCTGATGCTTCTGATGTCCATCAGTAAGATCTTCAACTCCGACTTCGGTATGTTCTATCAGGTACCGTTAGGATCAGGTCTTCTGTACAGCACCACTCAGACGATCGATACTTACGTTTACAGAGCACTTCTGGAAATGAACAACGTAGGTATGTCTTCCGCAGCCAGCGTATTCCAGGCAATTCTCGGATTCGTTCTCGTAATGTTCTCCAACTTCCTGGTACGTAAGATCGCTCCGGAAAATGCACTGTTCTAAGGAGGCGGACCATGAAAAAAGTTGATGTTGAAAAAGTATATCGTACAAAGGGTGAACGCGGTTTCCATTATGCCGCTCTTACAGTTATCAGTATTCTGGCTGTATACTGTGTCATTCCTTTCATATTAATGCTTGCAGTTTCATTCTCCTCTGAAAGCTCACTGACCCTTTACGGCTATCGTTTCTGGCCGAAGGAGATCTCCTTCGCAGCTTACGATTATCTGTGGGCAAAGAGAATGACCATCGGCCGCTGCTACCTGATGACGATCGTTGTCACCGTAGTCGGTACCGTTTCCAACCTGGTCCTGACCTCTATGTTCGCTTATCCGTTAAGCCGTCAGGATTTCAAGCAGAGAAATATTTTCGCATTCATTCTGTTCTTCACGACACTGTTCCACGGCGGTCTTACCGCAAGCTACATTGTCTGGACACGTCTGTTCCATGTTAAGGATACCATCTGGGGTCTTCTTCTTCCCGGTTCCTTAATGGGTGCTATGAACTGTCTGATGGTTCGTAACTATTTCAATGCGAACATTCCTTATGCGATCATTGAAGCTGCCCGTATCGACGGTGCATCCGATCTGAAGATCTACACGACTCTGATGATCCCGCTTTCAAAGCCGGTTCTCTGCACCATCGGTCTGTTCGCTGCTCTGGGTTACTGGAACAACTGGACAAACGGTCTGTACTACATTTCAGATTCCAAGCTGTATACCATTCAGGTATACTTAAAGAAGCTGATGGATAACATCGCTTACCTGAAATCTTCAGATAACGCAATGGAGCAGGGTGCTCTGGCATTCAAGTCCATGCCTACTGAAGGTGCTCGTATGGCTATTGCTATTATCGCTATCCTGCCGATCCTCTGCGTATATCCCTTCATTCAGAAGGAACTCGTCAAAGGTATGGTCGTCGGCGGCGTTAAGGGTTAATGTTTCCTGAATCAATAAAGGAGAAATTCCGTTATGAGAAAAGAATTTGAAAGAGTTACCCCTGAATCGGTCGGTCTTCACAGCGAAGCCATTGCCGAATATATCAATAATCTGCAGAACAGCGGCGAGACCGAGATGCACGGCATCATGGTCATGCGTCACGGCAAAGTCTGTGCAGAAGGCTGGTGGGCACCCTATGCTCCCAACCTTCGTCACGGCCTGCAGTCTCATACCAAGACATACGCTGCTACAGCAGTCGGTATTGCTTATACAGAAGGCATTCTGAAGCTGGATGAGCGTGTGATCGATATTTTCCCGGATGAAGCTCCGGAAAATCCGAGCGAAAACCTGAAGCTTTTGACTGTCCGCGACGTGCTCTGCATGGGCTGCGGCATGGAGACCATGCCCAGAGATTCCGTTAACTGGATCCGTGATTTCCTTGCAATTCCGGTCGTTCACAAACCCGGTACCGCTTATATGTACAATTCCACCGGCTCCACCCTTCTCGGTGCGATCGTACGCAAAAAGACCGGTCTCGGCCTTCATGACTACCTGACTCCCAGATTATTCAACAAGATCGGCATCGATCCGGATAATCTTCGCTGGTACTGCATGGCAGACGGCATGGAAATGGGCGGCGGCGGCCTGTTCGCCACCACAGAAGACAACCTTCGCCTCCTGAAGCTGTATGCTGACGGCGGTGTATGGGAAGGCGAGAGAATCCTTGCTGAGGATTATGTAAAGCTTGCAACCACCAATCAGAATGATTCCGCAACCGAAGCAATCGGCAATCCGCTTGCATTCGATAACCATGTAGGTTATGGCTTCCAGATCTGGATGTGCCAGCCGAAGGATGTCTATCGTGCAGACGGCGCTATGGGTCAGTTCACCATCGTGTTCCCGCATCATGACATGATCATTGCCATCAACGAGACAGCAGGTGTTTCCAATGGCGTACACTGGGCTCAGAAGACTCTGGATATCACCTGGGAATTCCTGAAGAGAGTTGACGAACTCGGCGAAGCAACCGAAGAGAACGAAAAGGCTCTGACGGATCTCCGCAACCTGACTGCAAGACTGAATACGCCCGTAGCTGCTTATAAGCCTTACAGCCCCATGATCGAAAAGATCAACGGCAAGACCTTCAAGATGATCAGCGGCGCGTATGCACTCGGCAACCGCGGTATGTTCGGCGGCGGCGGTGCGTCCAAGATGGCTGAGTTCCGTCTTGACTTTGACAATTACGGATGCAACTGGGTCAGCAAGAATGAAGCCGGTGAAGAAACTCAGCTTCGTATTGCTACATTCGGCGGCAGATTTACCAACCTGCTTCAGAAGCCCGAGGATCAGACCCGTCTTGTCTGCACAGATGCAGCATGGATCTCTGACAATGAGTTCAAGGTCAATATGCGCTGGGCAGAGACCTGCATGACCAAGCGTCTGGTATTCCGTTTCGAAGACAACAAGGTCACTCTGGATGAGGAATCCAATTCTGCATTCCGGTTCGGTCCCAAGGATCCGATCGTTGCAGAAATGATCTGAGACGAATTTTAAATGGTATGAACGGGGGCAGACAGCACTGCCCCCGTTTTTCAAATCACGATCTGCAAAACAGAGTGTATCAGAGATCATCATGTCAGCAGGTGTTTTGCGCGTCAGTTCCGGAAGAATCGTTATCACAGGAAATACAGGGAGATACAGCGATGAATGAGAAAGAAAGAATCAAAAGGATCGGCGAGTGGGCAAAAAAGAACGTGAAGGAATATATGCTTCCGTTCTGGAGCAGTGAGTATATTCTGGACAGAGAAAACGGCGGCTATTACGGCCGTATCACTCTGGATATGCAGATCGACAACGAAAGACCGAGAGGACTGACATTCACCGGAAGACAGCTCTTTTTCATGTCTTATTCCTATATGTATTTCGGAGATCCCGTATACAGAGAACGTGCGGACTGGACATTCAATGAGATCCTGGACCGTTTCTACGATAAAGAATACGGCGGAGCATATTCTACCGTTGACAAGGATAAGAATGTGGTACTTGACAACAAGTCGATCTACTGTATGGCTTTTCTTGTGATGGGATGTGCGGCATATTATCATGCAACAAAGAATCAGGAAGCACTCCGCATCGCGATGGAGGCGTTTGATCTGATCGAGACCAAAATGAAATTCGGGCGCTGTCAGTATCATTCCAATATGACCAGAGACTGGCAGGTCGGCGAGTACATGGGCGGTCACGGAAACAAGCAGAATCTGAATGAAGCGAAGCGCCCCGATGACGCTGTCACCTTCCCGCATCACATGTATCAGGCGTATCTGAGACTGTATCAGGCAACACACGACGAGAAGGTAAAGGCTGCTCTTTACGATATGACATGGTATTATGCGAATGTCATGTACGATTCCGAATATCGCTGCCTGCGTCCTACAATGTCTACATCAGGTGAGCGGTATAATACGGTTCGTCAGTCCTTCGGTCATGACTGCGAGCTTTCCTATCTGGCAGTTGAGATCGCTGAAACGCTCGGAAATGATGAGCTGACCGCTAAGATCAAGAGCGAAGTCGCGGATATGTTGACAAGACTTCGTGACGAGTGTTATGATCCTTACGGTGCGCTGTATGATGCCGGCAACTATGAATGTGAGCATACGAGCAAATCGCATTGCTGGTGGGCACAGGCGGAAAGCGTAACAGCTATGTTCTGCGGATACTATCTGACCGGCGATACCAGATTCCTTGACCGCTGTGAAGGACAGATCAAATATCTGGAGAAATACTTCATCAACCGTACGCACGGTGACTGGTACAGCGATGTGATCGTGGACGTGAACGGATGGAGACTGACAGAAGGTTCACACGGATATGATAAGCTGAATGCCGGAAAATGTCCGTTCCATAACGGTCAGATGAGCTTTGAGGTGATGCGTCTTACAGCCAGTCAGCTGATGCGTCCTTAAGAATTTTTTATAGAACCCATGTGTGATATTTACACTTCCCGCAGTACACCTGCGGGAAGTGTGATTTCAGGAAACAGGCGGAGGAACTGCTTTGAATGCGTTTAAGTATGACAGCCCGTTAGTCAGATATATGGTCAAGATCGCCAACCTGATGCTGGTGAGCTTTTATTTTGTGGTCTGCTGTGTGCCGATCGTGACGATCGTTCCGGCGATGTCATCACTGTTCTATACGACCACAAAGGTGATCTGCGAGTCCGGAGACGGCGTAACGAAAACATTTTTCAAGACCTTTAAGGCGTCATTGAAGCAGGGAATTCTGCTGACGCTGATCTGTCTGGCGATCACATTTTTCTTTTATACTGCTTTTGATTTCGGCAGACAGATGTGGAAGAGCAGTCTGTTCGGAACAGCGTATTTTGCAGTCAGTCTGATCGTTTCATTCCTGTTTATTGTATTTCTTCTGTATCTGGGACCTGTTTTTTCCAGATTCGGAGGAAAGATCGACGTGATCATCCGTCTGACACTTTACTTCTGCTGGAAAAAACCGCTGAGAACCGTTCTGATGCTGATCACCTTTGCGATCTGCGCATTTATTGTCTGGTTCTATCCGATCGCGCTGATCCTGATTCCCGGACTGTATACGGATCTGATCCGGAACGGGATCGAAAATACCTTCCGTAAATATATGGAAGAGAACGGGCTGAAGGAAGTGGAAGAGGAAGAAACAGAAGTCGAAGAGGACGAGGATGACACTCAGTCCAATCTGGCTTTTGACAGGCTGTACGAGGATAAGGATGACAGAAAATAAACTGATAAAGGAAGAAAACATGGAGCTTTCGGAAAAGATCGGAAACAGCAACGAAGAAGAGCGGACAGAAGAAACTGCGGATATGAATGAACTGACGGCCGGTACGGAAACAGAAACTGATGAAGCAGCTTATGTTCCGGAAGAGGTATATAAAGAAAGACCGCAGCTTGTGCTTCGTGATCTTGTAAAGATCTATCCTTTTACCGAGATCCGCGGTATCATGTTCGGAAAGAAGAAAGCAAAACAGTGGCTCGAAAAGCAGAAGCAGATGCCCTATACGACGAATGAAGGCGTGATCGCGGTCCAGCATTTCAGCATGGAGATCAAAAAAGGCGAATTCATTGTCCTTCTGGGGCCTTCCGGCTGCGGAAAAAGTACGCTTCTGAAAATGATAGCGGGTCTGACGGATCTTTCTTCGGGCGATGTGCTTTTAGACGGCAGACTGATCAATGATGTTTATCCGGAGGACAGGAATTTTGCAATGGTCTTCCAGAACTATTCTCTGTATCCGCATCTGAACGTATATAAGAATCTGGCTTATCCTCTTCGCAATCTCCATCTTCCCGAGGAAGAGCTTGACCGTAAGGTACAGGATATCGCAAAGCTTCTGAAGCTTCAGAAACTTCTTGACAGACGTCCGAAGGAGCTTTCCGGCGGTGAGATGCAGCGTGTTGCGATCGGCCGTGCACTGGTCAGGGAACCGGTGATCTTTCTGATGGATGAGCCGCTGAGCAATCTGGACGCATCCTTCCGGCAGAAGCTCAGAACGGAGATCCGCAGGATCCATGATGATCTTCACAATACGGTGATCTATGTCACACACGACCAGCGGGAGGCTTTTATGCTGGCGGACCGCATCGTTGTCATGAAAGACGGACTGATCCAGCAGATCGGTACGCCGAAGGAGCTTTACAATCATCCCGTAAACAGTTATGTGGCTTCCTTTATCGGAGAACCGAAGGTCAATCTTCTGCCCGGTGAGCTTCAGATCCGGGTCAGCGGAAGCGGTCTGAAGGCTTCCGTTTCGGTCCTTGATACGGAGCTTTCGCTTCCGGAGGATACCGCCGCTCTCTTTACAAAAGCGGATGATCACAGAAAAGTGACCGTCGGCATCCGTCCGGTGCACATCAAAAAGACAGAGGACGGCGGCGGGATCGCAGCAAAGGTCACTTATAAGGAAGTGCTCGGAAGTGAAGTCAATCTGGGACTGGAGGTAAACGGCACGGAGATCGTGACGGTCATCCCGTTAAGCCTTCCGAAGGATGCATTCTATATGCCCGGCGATGAGGTGCATATCGTGCTTCCCGGGGATAAACTGTTTCTTTTTGACGAGCAGACCGGCATGCTGATCGAATAAACGAAAGATGAGTATAGAAAAACGGCGCTGTGACAGACAAAGTCGGAGGCCAAGCGGTCTTAGGAAGACAATTA
>JAZUFC010000296.1:0-14473 GCA_045640465.1 Lachnospiraceae bacterium
CGGATGGATGTGGGATTTTTCGACCGGCCGATGGGAACGCTTTCGGGCGGTCAGAGAAAACGTGCCGCGCTTTCCAGAACGCTTCTGAATCCGGCGGATGTACTTCTTCTGGACGAGCCTTCCAACCATCTGGATATGGAAATGATCCGCTATTTGGAGGACTGGCTCGTGAAATACAGGGGCGGTCTCATTATGGTCACGCACGACCGTTATTTCCTGCAGAATGTCTGCAACAGGATCATTGAGCTTTCATTGGGTGCGGTGTATTCCTATGAAGCAAACTGGGAGAAATATCTGGAGCTCAAACTGGAGCGTCTGGAATCTGCGCAGGCGGGAGAGCGCAAGCGTCAGGCGATGCTGCGGGATGAAAAAGCATGGATGATGCGCGGCGCACGGGCAAGAAGCACCAAAGCGAAAGCGCATATCCAGCATTTTGAAGAACTGAATAATGCTTCCGCACCGGAAACGGAACAGGTGCAGAAAGCAATCGTTGCGGGTTCATCGCGTCTCGGAAAGAAAACAGTGGAGCTTTCTCAGGTGACGAAGGCTTACGGCGATCTTAATGTGATCAGGGACTTTACCTATACGATCCTTCGGGATGACCGGATAGGCATCATCGGACACAACGGCAGCGGAAAGACGACGCTTCTGAACCTGATCGCGGGCGAGGCGGAGCCTGACAGCGGCAGCATAGAGACCGGTTCCACGGTGAAGATCGGTTATTTCAGGCAGGGAAATGCGGTACTCGATCCGGAAGAGCGGGCGATCGACTATATCCGGGGGATCGCAGCATTCCTGGATACGCCGGAAGGAAGATTCAGCGCGACGTCCATGATGGAGCAGTTCCTGTTTGACGGAGATCTGCAGTATGCGCCGATCGGAAAGCTTTCCGGCGGTGAAAGACGGAGACTGTATCTTTTAGGGATCCTGATGAGTGCGCCGAATATCCTTCTCCTGGACGAGCCGACGAATGATCTGGATGTCGAGACGCTCACGATTCTGGAACGTTATCTTTCCACTTTTCAGGGGCCGGTGATTGCGGTTTCGCATGACCGTTATTTTCTGGATAAGGTGTCTGCCGTGATCTTCGAAGTGGAGGAGAACGGAAATATCGGACGTTTTATCGGCGGCTACAGTGATTATGAAATGCAGACGGCGGACCGTGTCCGGGAAAGTGAGCCGGTGAAGACTCCGGAAAAGAAACCGGCACCCGTCCGTACGCATGAAAAGAAACTGAAATTTACGTTTCAGGAACAGAAAGATTACGAAACGATCGATGAACGGATCGAAGAGACCGAGAAGAAGATCGCTGAGAAGGAAGAAGAGATGAGCGCGTGCGTTTCCGATTATCAGAAGCTTCAGGCTCTGCATGAGGAGAAAGAGGCCCTTGAGGCGGAACTGGAAACGCTGACTGACCGCTGGTTTTATCTGACGGATCTGAAAGAGCGGATCGATCGGGAAAACGCGTAAAGATATACCGTATGGCAGGCGGAGCATGGTTATCAGACAGAAAAACAGAAAAAATAATATGATCGATCAGTTTGTGGCTGCCGATGAGGTGGATTACTGGGTCGATACGCAGAAAATGGCTTTATATATCAGTATCCGCGGAAAGCAGATGCAGGTGGGGAAAAGCAGGCAGAGAGAAAAGCTGCTTCAGGGGCTGGACCGGATCTACGATGCCGTTCAGAAGGACGGCTTCATCGACCTGACGAAGGTCCTGAACGGCTGACCGAAAAGGAGAAGACATCATGCTTTTATATTATGTACGTCACGGAGATCCCGTCTATAACCCGGATTCACTGACACCTCTCGGAAAAAGACAGGCGGAAGCTGCTGCAAAAAGGCTTTCCATGTTCGGACTGGACGAGATCTATGCATCCAGCTCGGAACGGGCGATCCAGACAGCGCGTCCCACCTGTGAAATGACAAAAAAGGATATGACGATCCTGGACTGGTGCAACGAAAAGTATGCGGCAGAGGAGTTTATGATTCCGGAGATCGAATCCGGACACATGCGCTGGGCTTTCCATACTGCCGAAGGCATGGAACTGTTCATGTCAAAGGAGATGTCGGATCTCGGTCAGAACTGGCTGTCCCATCCCTTTTTCGAGGGAAAGAATTTCCGTGCAGGCTATGAACGCATCCGGACGCATGCGCGGGAATTTCTGGCGGCGCAGGGCTTTGTGTTCGATGAAGAGAAGGGTATGTACCGCGTGGAGGAGAAGAATGAAAAGCGGATCGCGATGTTTGCGCATCAGGGCTTCGGCATGGCCTTTCTGTCCGTTGTACTGAATGTTCCTTATCCGCTGTTCAGCACGACTTTTGATATCCAGCATTCCGGCGTCAATGTGATCGAATTCAAAACCGACAGGGAATATACCGGCGCAAAGCTTCTGACGCTCGCAAACGATGCGCATATCTACCGTGAAGGCCTTCCGATGAAATATCAGAATCAGATCTTTTTCTGACGTGAAGCCGTCAGTTCCCCGAAAAGTGTACAGTATGGAACAAAATGGATATTTCCGTATCTTGACAGGAGCGCTTTCCTGAATGATACTGTCGGTATACGGAAAGTATTTCCTGCGAACTTTATTTTCTGAAAGGAGAAAAAATATGGCACTGATCCAATTTCATTTCGAGAGCCGCCTTCTGAACGGCAACACACTGGTAAATGTAGTTCTTCCGGATCTTCCGAACCGTCTGGAGCCGAAGGAATTCTACGGAAACGGCAAAAAATATCCGGTACTCTGGCTGCTGCACGGCACGTTCGGTGACGCTACCGACTGGGTCCGCAGAACCAATATCGAACTGTACGCCTGCGAACGGAACGTGATCGTGGTTATGCCTTCCGCACTTAATTCCAATTACTCCAACTGGGACAATGTCATGATGGGCTACAAGATGTTCGATTTCCTGACGGAAGAACTGATGCCGATCATCCATAACTGGTTCCCGGCTTCCTCAAAGAGAGAGGATAACTTCATTGCCGGTCTTTCCATGGGCGGCGGCGGAACCATCAAGTATGCAGTCAACCGCCCCGAGCTTTTTGCAGGCGCTGCGGTCCTTTCTTCCGCTCCTTCCAAGATCAGTGATCTGACGGAAGAGGATATGAATGATCCGAATCCCAGAAAGCAGCGTCAGATCCAGAACATCAAAAACGCCGGCGGTCTGGAGGCTTACAAGAATTCCTACGAAAACACCTGGGATATCATTGACAAACTGAACAAGACCGGCACGCTTCCGAAGCTGTTCTTCGCCTGCGGCCTGAATGATATGCTTCTGGAACGCTATAAAGTGTTTAAGGAGCATGCACTGGAGATCGGTCTGGATGCAGAGTTCTTTGAAGCTGAAGGGTACAAGCATGAGTGGCGCTTCTGGGATCTGAGCATCCAGAAGGCACTGGATTTCTTCGGACTGGACAAGACCGGCGACAGCAAGTTCTGATATACTGTCAGATAGATCCGAAAGAGAAGCAGCGGGCCGGGAAACCGGCCCGCTTTTTCAGAAAAGCGGAGCTGTTCCAGAAAAAAGACGGACACGGCAGGATCTTTTCGTGTCTGCAGTAAATACTCTATGAACACAAAAAAGATATTCGGAAAAGCAGTGAAGGATACACTTCCCGTGATGGCGGGATATCTGGTGCTCGGTACCGGCTTCGGCATCCTTCTCGAAACAAAAGGATACAGTTTTCTGTGGGCGCTTCTGATGAGTGCCTCGATCTATGCAGGGTCCATGCAGTTTGTGATGATCGATCTCATCACAGGCGGCGCATCGATCATCACAACGGCACTGACCACGCTGATGGTGAATGCCAGACATCTGTTTTACGGGATCTCCATGATCGATAAATACAGAGATACCGGAAAATACAAGCCGTATCTGATCTTTGCGCTGACGGACGAGACTTATTCGCTTGTTGTGCAGGACACGCCGGAGTTTTCGGATAAGGAACGCTCCCGGTATTGCTTTCTGGTTTCTCTGATCGACCAGTGCTACTGGGTGACCGGAAGTGTGGTCGGCGGCCTTCTCGGCAGTCTGATCCCTTTCAATATGGACGGCATTGATTTTGCACTGACCGCCCTGTTTGTCACGATCTTCACGGAACAGTGGCTCACTGCAAAGGATCATGCATCTGCGCTGATCGGCGTGTTGTCGTCCGTTTTCTGTCTGGTGATCTTCGGCGCGGACCGGTTCCTGATTCCGGACATGGTCCTGATCACAGTGCTTCTGGCAGGTTTAAGATGGTACAGGAGCAGAAAGGAGGCTGTGCATGAGTGATCTGAAAGTATTCTTTATGATCCTGACGGCTGCGCTCGTGACGCAGCTGACCCGCTTTACGCCTTTTGTTCTTTTCCAGAAGAGAAAGACGCCGGAATTTGTGGCATATCTCGGAAAGACGCTGCCGCATGCGATCATGGGCATGCTCGTGATCTTCTGCCTGAAGAACATCCGGTTTACGTCCGCATCCGCATTTCTGCCGGAACTGATCGCGGCAGCAGCTACAGCGGGACTTCATTATCTGAAACGGAACACACTGTTAAGCATTGTCGGCGGCACGGTCATCTATATGCTCCTGATCCGTTTTGTCTTTTGAAGTGTTTTGCAGGCGAAGGATCCCTTACATTTTTAGTGGCGCATCGCGAAACTTTGTTTTACAATATTAGAAAATCAAAGGCTTTCTGCCGTTCACACGCCCCGGAAAAGGGGAATGATTTCTACGAAAAGGAGACCATATTTATGAAAGTTTACACACTTCATCCTGTACAGGTACATCCGGAGATCGTTATGGATGCATATATCCCCGAGATCATCACCCATCATCATGAACAGGTCAGAATGCCTGCCATGCTGATCTGCCCCGGCGGTGCTTATAAATTCCATTCACCCAATGAGTGCGAACAGACTGCGATCCGTTTCTGCGGAGCAGGCTATGCAAGCTTTGTCATCCGCTACAGTGTGGATCAGGACGCGGATTTCCCGAAGCCTCTGATCGATGTCTCGGAAGCACTCTGGTATATCCGCCAGCATGCAGATGAGTATTCCATCCATCCGAACAGGATCGCGATCATGGGCTTTTCCGCAGGTGCGCATCTGGCATCCGCACTCTGCACCATGTGGCATTATGAAGAACTGCAGCATGAAGGCATGCCTTTCGGCGGCAACCGCCCCGATGCTTCTGTTTTCGGTTATCTTCCGACCACGTTTGAAGACATGTACGAGAAGATGAAGGACAAGCCCGGCTTCAAGCTTCATGTGCTCGGAGAGAGCGGACGCTTTGCGGATATCAGGAGTCTGACGACCGATACGATCATCGATGACCGCACGCCTCCGGCATTTTTGTGGAAGACCATCAAGCAGGTCCCCGAAAGCACCTTCCGTTATGCGGACGGCTTAAAGGCAGCGGGCGTACCCTATGAGGTGCATGTATTTACGGAAACATCGGTCGTTACCGGAACCATGGACGGCTACACCTGCGCAAAGAATACAAAGATGTGGGTCACACTGGCACTGAACTGGCTCGATATGATCTTCGGAATCGAGGATCAGCCGTTCGAGGCATAAGAAACAGATATCTGCAGACTTGCAGGATACAGAAATATTCGGAAAGGCAATGAGATGTATAAAAAGCCCTTTGTGCTGGCAATAGCCGGCGGAACCTGCAGCGGAAAAAGTACTCTGACGAATCTTCTTTCGGAAGAACTGGGAGAGAAGTATAAGGTCGCACCGGTGCACATGGATATGTATTTCCGCCGCCCGTCCATCACAACGATCGCGCCTGTCACAAAAAAAGAGTATGCGGAACATAATCATCCCGATGCATTGAATCAGGAAAAGCTGTTCGCGGATTTTGATGCACTGACTCAGGATGAGAGCATTGACCTGATCATCGTGGAAGGTCTTTTCGGTCTCTATTTTGATGAGATCCTGGATCGGGCCGATCTGAAGGTATATGTTGATCTTCGTCCCGATCAGAGACTGTACCGCCGGATCACCCGCTGGCTGGACCGTCAGTCTCTGGAGGAGATCTGCGAACGTTATGTGGATACGGTCAGCTTCCGTCATGACGAGCTGGTCGAGCCGACACGGTGGAGAGCGGATATGGTTATAAACGGCAATCTGGATGCCAACCTCGGCAAAGAAGTCCTGAAGAATTATCTGACAGGAAAGCTTGGCTGACGGCGGGCTGTACATACTGTAAACACGGCAGGGAGAGATCCCTGCCGCTGCTTTCTCATTCGAAAAACAGATAAAATTCATGATGATCTGTAATGAACAGCCTGCGGATCCGGTGTATATCAGTATGGAGGATTCTGTGAAAGGAGGAACAGACCGATATGGATGACGGCAGAATCATCGAGCTGTATATGGAGAGATCCGAGCAGGCCATATCCGAGACCGCGAAGAAATACGGAAGGTACTGTCACTATATCGCACGCAGTATTCTTAAGAGCGATGAGGATGCAAAGGAATGCGTAAACGATACGTACCTTCGGGCGTGGAATTCAATTCCGCCGAAACACCCGAACCGTCTGCAGACATTTCTCGGAAAGATCACCCGCAATCTGTCATTGAACCGGTGGGAAAAGCTGTCTGCCGAGAAACGCGGAGGCGGACAGGTGCTGCTCGCGCTTGAAGAACTTGCGGAATGCATTCCCGCGCAGAATGATACCGGGCAGATCGCTGAAGATATGGTCATAAAAGACGTACTTGACCGTTTCCTCGGCGGACTCCCGGAAGAAGCGAGAAAGATCTTTGTCCGGCGATACTGGTATATGAGTTCTGTCAGGGAGATCTCGGAAGAATACGGCCTTTCAGAAAGCAAAACAGCGGTCGTTCTGTTCCGTACAAGAGAGAAACTCAGAACTGTTCTGGAGGAGGAAGGGATCGTATTATGAAAAACAGACGTTTGCTGAACATGATCGGTGAGATCGATGAAAAGTATGCCGAAGAAGCCGCACCCGGGCTTAAGAAAAACAGAAAGGCTGCCTTTATCCGGTGGGGAGCGACGGCCGCATGTCTTGCGGCAGCCGCCGCTGCGGTTGTGTTGCTTTGGCCGAAAACGAAGGTGAACCGGGTATCCATCGGGGGCATTATACGGGAATACAAAAATGTGTCCGTGAATGCTGCTTCATCCGAGGAAGCCATTATATGGCCCTGGGAGTACAGGACAGTGGAAGAGCGTTATTCCTCGATCCTGTTCGAAGGCAGGGAATATATCATCAAGAGTTCAAAAGCGGCAGCTGATGAAGCATATATCGGAGAAAGCCTTGGTACGGGAGAAGGCGTCGGGTATGATATTTATACTGAAGAGGAGCATCGGCAGAACTTTGAAGTCCGGGAGATCAGGAATATTTCAAAGGAACTGATGGTTGCGGCGGAAATGGAAGGGCAGTATTATATCTTTCAGAACGATGCGTATATGCCCCCTGCCTCGCTCGGAGAGATGCTGGATGACTACAGCCTGAAGACGCATCTTGCGCTGAACCGCTTCAGTGTTTTGCAGGAAGGTATTCAGACAGGGTATTACAGCCTTCCGGACGATCAGAGGATCTGGCAGATCCTTGACGGATGCAGGGATGCGGAGTTTGTCGAAGACGAAGCCGGCGGCAGTATCTCCCGTAACCGGATCACGTTTACGGCGACCTCGGCGTCGCTCGGTTCCTACAAACGGGCATTCTATATATCCGATGACGGTTATGTCAGCACCAATATTTTCAACTGGGCGTATACGTTTTGTATCGGTGAGGAGGCGGCGAAAGAGATCATTTCCTATGCCGAATCGAACGGTGTCAGCACGGAAGCCGAGCCGTATCTGTATTCCGTAGCGGGTACGCTCACGGAGATCGGAGACGGATATCTTCTTGTGGATGATACGATCCTGTGCGCGGATCAAAGCGACGGCATGGTCTTCCGGGTGATGACGGACGATATCAGGATCCGCCGTACGATCGAGTTTCAGAAGATCGAAACCGGATCTGTTGTCGTCGTCAGTTTTACGGAGCCCGTCCGGGCAGAGGGAGGAAATACCGTATACGGCGCAATATCCATGGCAAAAGGATATCTGACAGGAGACGGAGTCGCCGTTCCGGAATAACAGGAGGAGTCATATGCCGATCATTGAAGATGCAGAGCGGATCATGAAGGCAGCTCTTGCTGCGTGCCTTCCGGATACCGCAGTAAAAAACGCACTGCGGCATTTTTCGTGCGGTGCCGGGAAGATCTATCTGGTTGCCGTCGGAAAAGCTGCCTGGCAGATGGCTTCTGCTGCATCGGAAGCGCTTTCCGGAAAGTACGAGGCCGGTATCATTATCACGAAATACGGCCATGCAAAAGGGCCGGTCGCGCGCTGCAGGATCGTGGAGGCCGGACATCCTGTGCCTGATGAAAATTCCTACCGGGGAACGGAAGAAGCGATCCGTCTTGTATCCGGACTTACAGAGGAGGACCGGGTCATCTTTCTGGTCTCCGGGGGCGGCTCCGCGCTTTTTGAACTTCCGCTGATCCCGGCTAAGGAACTGGAGGAACTGACGCAGCAGATGCTTGCATGCGGCGCGGATATCGGTGAGATCAATACGATCAGGAAACGTATGTCCGCTGTGAAAGGAGGCCGTTTTGCCGGAATATGCGAACCGGCGAAGATCTTTTCAGTCGTTCTTTCGGATGTTCTCGGTGATTCTCTGGATACGATCGCTTCAGGCCCGGCTTATCCGGACGGGACTACCTGCGAAGAAGCGCTGAAGATCGCTGAAAAGTACGGATTGAAGCTTTCCGAAGCCGCAAAAAGCCAGCTGATGCGGGAGACCCCGAAAGTGCTGAATAATGTGGAAACGCATATAACGGGAAGCGTCAGAGAATTGTGCCGTGCGGCAGAAGCGGAATGTGAAGCGCTCGGATATGAGACCGTTTTTCTGACTGACCGCCTCACCTGTGAGGCGAAAGATGCGGGCTCATTTCTGGCGTCGATCCTGAAAAGCCATGAAAACAGCAGCCACTCTCTGGCATTTATAGCGGGAGGAGAAACGGTCGTGCATCTGACCGGAAGCGGAAAAGGCGGAAGAAATCAGGAACTTGCGCTTTCGGCCGCTGCCGGGATCGACGGGATCTCCGGCGCAGTCGTGTTTTCGATCGGTTCGGACGGAACGGACGGCCCGACTGACGCGGCCGGAGGCATCGTCGACGGGAATACGGCGGAAGCACTCAGAAGACAGGGCATTTCCATCGACCGCGTTCTTTCGGAAAATGATTCCTATCATGCACTCGAAAAGGTGAACGCACTGATCGTGACCGGACCGACAGGCACCAATGTGAACGACCTTTCTGTCGGCCTTCTGAAACGTTAAAGTTTCATGCATGGCTGCCGGATAAGGAGTATCCATACAAAACGAGACCCGCCGGGATCATATTGGTCCCGGCGGGTCTCATATCGTATGAAAGACCGGCAGCGGATCAGATCCGTTCCCTGACCTTGGAATTGATCTCGTCAAAGAGACGGCCGATAAGGGCCTGTACTTCTTCTGTTACGCTGTCAAGATCGACAAGGCAGGAGACGCTCTTGTCTCTTGTCATGAGCTCGACCTGATGATTCTTCAGGTTCTTGGGACCGACAAGGAGACGGACCGGTACGCCTAAAAGGTCTGCATCGGCAAACATCGCACCGGCACGGATATCACGGTCATCATAGATCACTTCGACGCCCTTTGCTTCCAGATCCTTATAGATCTGATCGGCAGCAGCCTTGCATTCCGCGTCATCTACACGCATGCAGCACAGATGCACATGCCAGGGCGCAATGGAGATAGGCCAGATGGGGCCGTAGCTGTCATGTCTTGCTTCGCAGACGGATGCTGCAAGACGGCCTACGCCGATGCCGTAGCAGCCCATGATGGGGATCTGTTCGTTTCCGGCTTCATCGATATAGGTCATTCCCATGCTCTTTGAGTATTTGGTGCCCAGCTGGAAAATGTTGCCGACTTCGACGCCGCGGCTGATCTTTATGGTCTTCTTTCCGCATACGGGGCAGATATCGCCGGTACGGATCTTGGAAACATCGGCAAATTCGATATCACCGACATCACGTTTCAGATTGAGGCCGGTATAGTGGTAGTCTTCCTCATTGGCGCCGGCGACGAGCGATTCGATGCCCTCAAGCGTCCGGTCATAGATGATCGTGCAGGAAGCCTTCTGAAGATAAGGACCGCAGAAGCCCGGAACGATGCCGGATTCAGCAGTGATCTCGGCGGGATGGACCTTGTCCTGAAGAAGATTGGTGAGCTTGGTCTCGTTTACCTCATAATCGCCGCGGATAAAGACGATCACGTATGAATCATCGGAATTCTTCTGATAAATAACAGCTTTGCAGGACTCGCTGACATCGGTATGCAGGAAGCCGCAGACCTCTTCGATGGTCTTGCAGTGAGGTGTATAGACTTTCTCAAGCTCACGCGCAGGAGATGCGCCGGTGTTGTCTGCCGTGGTATCGGCTGCTTCCATGTTGGCGCTGTAGCCGCATTCGGGGCAGAGGACGATCGAGTCTTCACCGGCGTCCGTAAGCAGCATGTATTCGTGTGAGACACTGCCGCCGATCATGCCGGAGTCGGACTTGACTGAAATGACTTCAGGCACACCGGCTCTTTCGAAGATCCTGTCGTAGGCTCTTGCCATCCGCGCATAGTACTGTTCAAGATCCTCCTGAGAGGTATGGAAGGAATAGGCATCCTTCATGGTGAACTCGCGGACGCGGATCAGACCTGCACGGGGTCTTGCTTCGTCACGGAATTTGGTCTGGATCTGGTAGATGGAGAAAGGATAGCGGGCATAGGAACTTCCGTATTCGCGGACCAGCTGGACAGCGGCTTCTTCATGAGTCATGCCGAGGACCATTTTGGAACCGGACCGGTCTTCAAATCGAAGCAGTTCCTTTCCGACCGATTCATAACGGCCGGATTCCTCCCAGAGAGAGCCCGGAAGGGCGACCGGGAAGAGCACTTCCTGCGAATCGCAGGCATCCATCTCTTCGCGGATAATGGCTTCGATCTTGGCAGTGATCCGCTTCATAGGCGGATAAAGAGAGTAGATTCCGTTGGCAACATATTTGATATAACCGCCTCTGACGGAAAAAGTATGGCTGTCGATGACGCAGTCAGCAGGTTTTTCCTTGAAACGGAGACCGACAAGATTGGCAAGTTTCATGTGTTTTCCCTCCGATGTTCCCCGTAAACGACCGGCGTACATCGCCGGCCCGTTCACAGAATATATTGAAAAGATAACTCAATGACATGGGCTTGTCAACTCAATCTGCAATCGAGTAGGAGAAACCCGGTTTCTCCTACTTGATTCTGTTGCACAGTACATTCCGCACTACGTGCTCCATGTCCTTACGGCGTTCAAGTGCCTCCATATGCAAGCATGAAGTCACTGAACGCCTTGTGCAACAAAAGACTGTATTCTGCGGGAAATATATGGTATGATGATACAAAGGCAAAAGGACGGGCGCCCGGCGTAAGCTTGCACATGCAAGGGCAGGAAGCCCTTCCTGACCTGTCAGACACAGGAAACGAAGCGTTTTTCACAGAAAGATGCGGGATAAACCGAAACAGGAGGAAGAAGATGGAAGCGGTAAGAAGAAAAGATGTACCGGTCGGGGAAACATGGGACTTAAGCCTTCTCTATCAGACAGAAGAGGAGATGTTTCTGGATCTGAAAAAAGCGGAAGAGATGAGCAGCGGGATCGCAGCCCGCTATCAGGGAAAACTCACGGATCCCGAGACCATCGTGAACTGTCTTTCTGATCTCGAGGAACTGAGAAAGGTTCTTTATGTGGTCGGAACGTATGCGGAGCTTGCCGTAGGGGTTGACTACTATGACGCGCATAATCAGGAGAATCTGGCAAAGGTCTCCACGGCAGCGGCAAAGATCTCGGCCGAGACCTCCTTTGCGGATTCGGAGATCCTGCAGGCTTCCGAGGAAACGCTGAAGGCAGCGATCGATCTTGCGGAAGGTTCAAAGAATTTTCTGAAGGATCTCCTGAAAAAGAAGCCTCATCAGCTTCAGCCGGAGACCGAGAAAACGCTGGCGGCCCTTTCTCAGTCCTTTGAGACTCCTTATACCGTTTATAATATGGCGAAGCTTGCGGATATGCAGTTCGGTTCCTTTACCGTGGACGGTCATGAATATCCGCTGGGCTATTCCCTTTTCGAGGATGATTACGAATACGAGCGCGACACGGCTGTCCGCCGCACCGCTTACGAAAAGTTCTATGATAAGCTGAAGCAGTATGAAAACACGACTGCGGCGGCATACAATGCCTATGTCCGTCACGATAAGACCATGTCGGAGATCCGCGGATACGAAAGCGTGTTTGATTATCTTCTCGAGGATCAGAAGGTCACACGGGAGATGTATGACCGCCAGATCGATCTGATCACGGAAAAGCTTGCGCCTCACATGAGAAAATATGCCCGTCTGATTCAGAAAAAATACGGACTTGAGGAGATGACCTTTGCGGATCTGAAGCTTGCGCTGGACCCCGATTTCGATCCCAGAGTGACCATCCGGGAATCCGAAGACTATGTGAAAAAGGGACTTTCGATCCTCGGAGAGGATTATACCGGCATGATCGATCAGGCCTACAGAGAGCGCTGGTTCGATTTTGCGAAGAATCAGGGAAAATCCACGGGCGGCTTCTGTTCCTCACCCTACGGAAAGAACAGCTACATTCTTCTTTCCTGGAACGACCGTATGTCGGACGTCTTTACGGTTGCGCATGAGCTCGGACACGCCGGTCATTTCAAGGCCTGCAACAGTGCGCAGTCTCTCTATGACACCGAGGTTTCCACTTATTTCGTGGAAGCGCCTTCGACCATGAACGAGCTTCTCATGGCGGACTATCTGAAGAAGACCTCTGACGATAAACGCTTCCGCCGCTGGGTTCTGGCAAGTCAGATCAGCAACACCTATTATCACAATTTCGTGACGCATCTTAGGGAAGCCTGGTATCAGCGTGAGGTCTATAAGATCATTGATGCGGGCGGCTCCGTGACAGCCGAAACGCTGAACGGGATCTTCAAAAAGAACCTGGAGCTTTTCTGGGGCGATACGGTAAAGATCGATGACCGCGCGGCACTGACCTGGATGCGCCAGCCGCACTATTATATGGGACTTTATTCCTATACTTACAGCGCCGGACTGACTGTGGCGACCGAAGCTGCGCTCCGCATCGAAAGAGAAGGCGCACCGGCAGTGGAAGACTGGAAAAAGGTCCTGAAGGCTGGAAGCACGCTTGATCCCGCAGGTCTGGCAGCACTCGCAGGCGTCGACATTTCAACCGATGCGGCTCTCCTTCATACGATCGAGTATATCGGTTCCGTGATCGATGAGATCGCTGCGCTCACGGAGGAACTGGACGGTATCAGGATTGATTGATACTTGACAGGGATTACGTCTTTGGAGTATATTATACGATAAGGTAATTTGCAGTATGATTCAGAAGAGACTGGTGATAACTCTCTCCTCCGGGATTACTCACTGAACCTGGAATTTTACCAAAGGAGTGATAGAAATGGCAGTTTTAGATTTAAGCAAGTATGGCATCAACGGTGCAACAGAAATTGTCCGCAATCCTTCTTACGATTTTCTTTTTGAAGAAGAGACCAAAGAAGGCCTGGAAGGCTACGAAGTCGGTCAGGTCAGCGAACTGGGTGCTGTCAATGTTATGACCGGTATCTATACCGGACGTTCACCCAAAGACAAATATATCGTTATGGATGAAAACTCCAAAGATACTGTCTGGTGGTTTGAAAAAGGAAACGGCAGCGACAACCATCCGATGTCTGAAGCAACCTGGGCTGATATGAAGGCTCTGGCTCAGAAGCAGCTCTCCGGCAAGCGTCTTTTCGTTATGGATGCATTCTGCGGTGCCAACAAGGATACCCGCATGGCGATCCGTTTTGTCATGGAAGTTGCATGGCAGGCACATTTCGTAAAGAACATGTTCATCCAGCCGTCAGAAGAAGAACTCGAAAACTTCGAGCCTGACTTCGTGGTCTATACCGCATCCAAGGCAAAGGTTGAAAACTATAAAGACTACGGCCTCAATTCCGAGACCTGTGTCGCATTCAATATTACTTCCCGTGAGCAGGTCATCCTGAATACCTGGTACGGCGGCGAAATGAAGAAGGGTATGTTCTCCATGATGAACTACTATCTGCCGCTGAAGGGCATCGCTTCCATGCACTGCTCCGCAAATACAGATATGAACGGTGAGAACACCGCGATCTTCTTCGGTCTTTCCGGAACCGGCAAGACCACGCTGTCTACCGATCCCAAGAGACTTCTGATCGGCGATGACGAGCACGGCTGGGACGATAACGGCATCTTCAACTTTGAGGGCGGCTGCTATGCCAAGTGCATCGGTCTGAACACCGAAAATGAGCCTGACATTTATGCCGCCATTCGCCGTAATGCCCTGCTG
>JAZUFC010000297.1:0-2070 GCA_045640465.1 Lachnospiraceae bacterium
GTACTGCGGATCCGATGCGATATCCTCGGGCGAATAACCTTCGTCCGGGCAGATCAGCCACATCGTCGCGCCGCCGGAGAACGGCAGACCGATCATGCCGAAATGATCGTAATAGTAATAGCTGCCCTGGGTATGGCGGTACAGATATTCTGTCTCTGTTTCGCCCTTTGTTCCATAGAATGTCCCGGACTCTGTAAGCGATTTATCAAACGGCTCCTGCCATTTTGCACGGAAGTAGATGGTCGAAAGAATATCCATGACCATCTTCGGATCCATCGTGATCTGATCCACGGCATCGTGCAGTCTGCCGCCCGTCTGATCGTTGATCCACTTTTTCAGTGCAGCTTCATAATTCGCATCTTCCGGATCGCCTGCGAAAATATCCGCATAATACTTTTCGGAAAGCATATTCACAGCGTCCGGAGACACATTCAGGGCCTTGCCGAACCAGACGGAATCCGCCATTTTCGACACGATCTCTCCATTATCGGTATAGTTGGAATCAAACAGGCGCACGGCGCGGTCACCGGCCTCCTCCATCGTATCTGCTCCCAGAAGTTCAAGCAGCTCGCTCTGCGTTTCCCCTGCCGCGCCTTCCGCCAGCATGGAGAGTGCGATATACAGATTCGCAGGAGAGATCACTGTGTTTTCCCCGCGGTTTTCCTCAAAGGTCCGGCTGACGATCTTCTTATTAAAGGAAGCAAGTTCTCCGGAAAGTCCCTTCGAGGCTTCCATCTGTTTCCAATAGATCTCCTGCCAGGCTGCCTGATCCTTCTGGTATGCCTCATCGTCCCAGATCCCGCCTGCCTTGACATATTTCTTATCGCTGCTGCTGACCTTCTGTACCGCTTCCGGCCAGACCGCCTGACAAAGCGCAAATTCAGAGCTTCCGGCTTTTTCTGCCGCAGGCTTCTTACCGGGTCTGCCTGATGCAAACAGCGCAAGCCCTGCGATCAGAAGCACCGCTGCCGCTGAAGCTGCAGTCACAAGCCATCTGTTCCTTTTCTGTTTTTCCGAACGGTCCGAAGCCTCCTGAATAAATTCGGGCTTCAGCTCCTCCATCATATCAAGTGCATCTTTCTTCATACCGTGTAACCTTCCTCCTTAAGTGTCCTTCGAAGCTCGCTCCGTATCCGGAAAAGCGTCGTCTTGACCTTGCTTTCGCTTATATTCATGCGCTTTCCGATCTCGGCGATCGTATCCAGAAAGAAGTATCTGCGGACAAACAGGATCCGCTTCTCATCCGGCAGACTGCCAAGGAAACGGTTGATCGCTTCGGAAAGCTCCTTTGCCTCCAGTGCATGCTCCACGTCATCGACCGCGGGGATCACATTAAGAAGCTCATCCGACAGTTCCGAAAGATACACCTGCCGTTTCAGACTGGCCTGTTTCCGGATGCGGTCGATGGAAATATGACGGACGATCTTTGCAAGATAGGCAAAGAACCAGTTCACCGGTTCATTCGGCGGGATCCGTTCCCAGGCTTCCAGATAGGTATCATTCTCGCATTCTTCAGCAGCTCCCGCATCTTCCGTGATTCCGAACGCAATGCTTCGAAGCTTCTTCCCGTACTTGTCCCGGGTCAGCCGGACGGCGTCTTCATTCCGCTCAAAATACAGACGGATGATCTCTTTATCCTCCATTGCAGACCCTCCTTTCGTTTTTTTGAGGTCCTCACTCCTATAAGCGTATTTTTGCCGGTCAGGTTACAGAATCTTACAAAAAACGCGTCGAAAAGTAATAAGCATAAAAAATGCGCAGGTTTTCTTCCCCTATGTACCACAATGATAACAGGACCGGTACGGTCACCATATCAGGAGGTATATATGTATACAGCAGATTTTTCAGACACCAGCAGATACTTCTCAGGCTCTCCGGAGGCAGCCGCTGCAGATTGTTCTTTTCAGACAGTCCGCGCACATCTTAATCCGCAGTATAAAGACAGTGTCTTCCGAATGCTCTTCTCCAATGAAGAGTATAAAGAAAACACACTCTCGTTATACAATGCGCTGAACGGTTCCCACTATGAGGACGTCGATGACCTGGAACTGACTACACTTGAAGACGTCG
>JAZUFC010000298.1:0-3015 GCA_045640465.1 Lachnospiraceae bacterium
TTTTCAGACACAGAATGCAGTGGACTTTTTCTCGACGCTCGGAATCCTTTCCATGGAAAAGAACGGATATTACTATCCGGTCAGCCAGCAGGCGCAGTCGGTCGTGCACTGCATGTCCACAAAGCTGCGTCAGCTGAATGTCGATGTGGTCACGGACTGTTTTGTCCAGAACATCGATATCCGCTGCAGAGGTTTTATGGTGCGTACCGATAAAGGGGATTATCCGGCGGACGGTGTGATACTTGCCTGCGGATCTCCGGCACAGGTACGTGACCGCCATGAATTCAATGCGTATGAAATGCTGAAGGAATTCGGGCATCATATTTACGAACCGCTTCCCGCACTGACAGAGCTTTACGGAAACGAAGGCTTTGAATCCGTGTGGGCCGGTGTCCGTTTTCAGGGTAAAGTCACCTATAAAAATAAGACCGAAGAAGGAGAGATCCAGCTTACAAGAAAGGGAATCTCCGGAATACCGGTGTTTCAGCTGAGCCATTATGCCGCGGAAGATCTGAAAAACGGAGAGACCCCGGTGTTCAGCCTGGATTTTCTTCCGGCAAAATGTACGGACAAGCTGAGAGACCTGATCGATACTTACTGCTTAAGCCCGACATTTGAAGGTGAAAAGGCAGAGGATTTCCTGCGCGGACTCGTTGCTTCAAAGCTCACCGGGATCATTCTGAAACGGGCAGGCATCTTTCCGGGAAAGACGCTCGGCAGTCTGACAGGCCTTGACCAGTTCCGGCTGGTATCGACTCTGCAGGATTTCACCTATCCTGTATGCGGATGCGGTGACTTCAGTGTCTGTCAGGTGGTATCCGGCGGACTGGATACGGAAGAGATCCTTCCCACTTTTGAATCCGTCCTCGTGCCGAATCTCTACGTCACAGGAGAACTCCTTGATCTGGACGGGATCTGCGGAGGATACAATCTGCATCTGGCACTCGGAAGCGGTATTTTCGCCGGAAACGACATATTAAACAAGAACTGATCATGATCATAGACGGAATCAAGCTTCCGGTATCCTACACGGAAGAGGAATTATACAAAGCGGTGTCGAAAGCTTCCAGGCTTGCTCTCAGGAAGATCAGAAACGTCCGCATCATAAGAAGAAGCATTGATGCAAGAAAAAAGCCGCAGATCTTTTATGTGATCAAGGCTGCTGTCAATGAAAAGGAAGAAGGCTGTCAGTATCCAGAAAAGGCAGCGAAGATACCTGAATATCCTGTCTGTGTGACGGGAGCGGGACCTGCGGGGCTGTTTGCGGCTCTCTGGCTTCTGGAGGCGGGCATCCCCGTCATTCTTCTGGAACGCGGCGATCATGCCGGAAACCGGACCTTAAAGGTACATCATTTCTGGGAGACCGGAGAACTGGACGAAGAAACAAACGTGCAGTTCGGAGAAGGCGGAGCGGGTACATTTTCGGACGGAAAGCTGAATACGCTGATCAAGGACCGTGAAGGATACGGACGGACCGTTCTTCGTACCTTTTACGAAGCAGGAGCACCGGAAGAGATCCTGTACGACGCAAAACCGCATATCGGAACGGATATTCTGAAGGATGTGATCGTAAACATCAGGAAGAAGCTTCTCCTTCTCGGCGCGGATATCCGCTTTTTATCCAGGCTTTCCGGGTTTGAGAAACAGAAGGACGGAAATTTCCTTCTTTCAATCGAGTCTCCGGAAGGAACCGTTCATGAGACAGTATCCTCATTGATCCTGGCGACAGGACATTCCGCAAGAGACACATACGAGCTTCTTCTGAACAAAGGCGTTCGTCTGGAAAGAAAAGCCTTTGCGATCGGGATCCGTGCGGAGCATCTTCAGCGGGACATCAATATATCACAGTACGGCGCACCGGACTACGAAGAACTGGGAGCAGCGCCTTATAAGGTGACTGCAAAGACCTCCTCCGGAAGGGGCGTCTATTCATTCTGCATGTGTCCCGGGGGATATGTTGTGAATGCCTCATCCGAAAATAAACATCTTGCGGTCAACGGAATGAGCTATTCCGGCCGGGACGGAATCAATGCAAATTCCGGCATCGTGGTACAGATCTCACCCGAAGATTTTCCGGATGACAGCATTCTGTCAGGCGTCGATCTTCAGAGAAATATTGAAAAAAGAGCTTTTGACGCATGCGGCGGAAAGATCCCGGTGCAGCGTTATGAGGATTTTAAAGCTGGCGTAACATCGGATCATTTCGGTACGATAAGCCCCTGCATGAAGGGTGATTATGCCTTCGGAAACTTAAGAGAGATTCTGCCTGAATTCGTATCCGGTGCCATTTTAGAGGCGTTTCCGGCCTTCGGCAGAATGATATCGGGGTTTGACAGCCCGGATACGGTGCTTTCGGCAGTAGAGAGCAGAACATCCTCGCCGGTGAGGATCACAAGAGATGAGAGTTTTCAGTCGTCTTTGCAGGGACTTTATCCATGCGGCGAAGGTGCGGGATATGCCGGCGGCATCATGTCGGCCGCGATCGACGGCATCAGAACGGCGAAGGCACTGATCGAAAATATACAGACAGGAGAACAGCATGGATCAGACTAAGATCGAAAGGATCAATTTTCTGGCAAAAAAAAGCAAAACAACAGGACTTACCGATGCAGAAAAAGCAGAACAGGCAGAACTCCGGAAGGAGTTTATCGAAGGATTCCGGAAAAATCTGAGAGGCCAGCTTGAAAATATCGAGATCGAATATCCGGACGGAACAGTCGTAGACGTCAAGGAGCGTCATGACCGGAAATACAAGTCAGGCGAATACGAGACCACGGACAGGTGATCACTTACCGGTTTCCAGAGACAAGAAAGAACGAGGTGCCTTATGGGAATGATCAGAAAGCTTTTTATTGAAAACAGAAACCGGCTTGAAAACAGGGATGAACTGAGCAGAAAGATCACTGAAAATTTCTTTTCCGTTCTTCCCGCAAAGTCAGATCATATCTACATCTATGCTTCAGCAGGTTCGGAAGTGTCCACGCGTGAGATCATCGAAAAACTGATCGCCGAAGG
>JAZUFC010000299.1:0-7832 GCA_045640465.1 Lachnospiraceae bacterium
CAAATATGCCGCGATCCTCTTCCGGTCCGATCACGACTTCCCCGGTCCTTCCGTCCATGAATACGGGCTTTCCCTCCTGGCGGAAAAAGTTTCTGCAGCTGATTCCCGAGATCAGAGGGATCCCGAATGCTCTTGCCAGAATAGCCGTATGCGTGTTCGGTGCACACTGCTCCAGGAGAAGCCCCCGGATATTGTTTCTGTCAAGCCGGATCAGCTCCGTCGGGCTCAGAGCCCCCGCGGCAAGGATCACCGGCTCCGCAGCGGATATCAGCAGTTCGCTCTCCCCGGTGATCAGCTTCACCAGGCGTTCCGTCACGTCGCGTATGTCTTCGGTCCGCAGCCCGATATAATCGTCCTGAAGTGCGGCGATCCGCCTCTCCAGCTCTTCGCCGGTCTCCCGCACCGCTGCCGCGGCACCGAGGCCGTCTCTGGTGATCTTGCTTTGCACACTGCCGGAAAGGTCCGGATCGAGTGCCACCATCACATACGTAGCGGAAAGCATCTTTCCTACCGGATCATTCCGCCTTGCGGCCTCCTCCTCCATTTTCCGGAAGACATCCGCAGTCTGCTTTCTTGCCTCTTCAAATTTCAGCAGTTCCTTTTCCGGTCCTTCGTTCGCGAAAGCCCCTTCCGGTCTGCCCGGACGGTCATAATACATAAGCGGTGCCAGAGCGGTCCCGTCCGAAATACCGCTTCCGAAAAATTTCTGCAATCCGGTCTCCCCCCAGTCTCCGCATTCAGCGGCAGAAACAGTCTCAGAACTCCAGCTCGTTCAGTTTCAGAACAGACAGCGCATAGATCCTGAATGCATCCAGCCAGCTGCCGATATGAAGTGCCTCGTCCGGTCCGTGTGCGGAACCGTGTCCCGCGGGAAGGAAATCCGCCTTTTCCCGGTGCAGTCCGGGGCCGAATGTAATGGCATTCGGAATCACGCGGCTGTAGGTGCCTCCGCCCATCGTGTACGGCGGCTTATTATCGCCCGTAACCTCAAAATACATTTTCTGGAGGATCTGTACCTTTTCATCCTCCGGATCGATATAAAAGGCCTTTTCGATGTCCACATCAAGAAGTCTTGCGCCATTCTCCGAAACATACTTTTCAAAGCGTTCATGCATGGCCTGAATATCAGCCGTCACCGGATAACGGATGTCCAGAGACAGATGCAGTTCCCCGCTTTCCGTCCGGACGACGCCGGCATTCGACGTCAGCTTCCCGGAGATCTCATCCTCGCAGGCAAAGCCCATGCCGGTCCCGTAAGGATCGCGGAATGTTTCTGCAATAAAGGAAAGACCGGAAAGATCCAGAAGCCCGGAAAGACTGCTCTTTGAAACGCGTTTGGCAAGAAGGACCAGTGCGTTCTCCGTTCCGTCCGGCGATGCCGCATGGCCGCCCTTTCCGTGAGAAGTCAGCACAAAAGCATCCTCCTCTTCCGAGACTTCCAGCTGCTCATCCGCATGAAGAGCGTCTTTTACCTCTTCTTCCGTCAGGCTGCCGTTCTTCCGAACTTTCAGGACTGCCAGATCCGGGATCGCATTCCGCACGTTTCCGGCTTCAAATGACAGAATATCCGCACCCTTTTTCAGATACAGCTCTGCGTTGTAGCCGCCTTTTTCCGCATAACAGACCGGGAATCCCGAATCTGCCACGATGCCGAACTCCGGCACTTTTCCGCCGGCAGCGATATAATGTCTGAAATCCGCCATGCCGGTCTCTTCCGCACAGCCGAGCATCAGACGGAACGTCTTTTTCATCGGCACCTGATTCTCTTTCAGGAACTTCATCAGGAACAGCGCCATGACCGCTGCGCCTTTATTGTCGGAACCGCCTCTGCCGATCAGGAAACCGTTTGCCTCCACGGGATCGTAGGGCGCGTAGATCCATCCGTTTCCTTCCGGAACCACGTCCAGATGCGCAACAAAGCCGATCTCATGCTCTCCTTCGCCGAACAGGACCGATCCGCAGTAACCGTCATGGTCTTCCGTCCGGAAGCCGAAATATCTGCCCCGCTCCAGCGCGTAATCGAGCATTCTGCGGACATCAGGACCGTAAGGCGCATGATTCTTTTCATCGCAGAGATCCGCACGCGACACGGACGGGATCCTGACAAAACCCTTCAGTTCCTCCACCATCTCATCCCGGTGTTCAATGATCCACTGATCCAGTATATTCTGATAATCTGCCATATTCTTCTCCGTTTCCGAATGCCGCAGCCGGCTTTCATACAGTGATCTGCCGCTTAAAACCCTGACACCGCACCGCTTCGTGCACCCGCACTTTCACGGTGCTTGTCTATGCATTGTATCACAAACCATTTCCTTCTGACAATCCTGTTTTCGGACCGCTTTTCACGACCGGGATCCTTCAGTCTGCTTCCGCACCCGGAAACTCTCTTTCCGTAAATACGCCGGGCTCAAAATTGTCTGTCGGTTCCTTTTCAAAGATCACGTGTCCCTCACCGTCGAAATAAAAGACGATATCTCCCTGACTGTCCGTCCTGTAGATCGCGGCACCTGCATTCAGAAGCCGGTTCAGAACTTTCTTCGCCGGGTGCCCGTACCCGCCGTTTTCTCCGTCGCAGCTGATCACCGCATAAGAGGGTGAAAGCGCGGATATAAAAGCTTCGCAGGAAGAGGATGACGATCCGTGATGATTGCAGATATAAACATCCGCATGCCGGATCAGGCCCGCTGCCGTCATGTCTTTTTCGGATTCCTCCGTGGCATCTCCTCCGATGTAAACGGTATTGATCCCGTCCGAGACCGTCATGGAAAGACTGTTGGAATTCTCGTTTTCATACAGACGGACCGGTCCGTTCATACGAAGCGTACAGTCCCCGAAAGAAAACTCATCTCCCGGAGAAGGCACTGTCAGCTCTTTCTGCTGATCCGTGATCTCTTCTGTAAACGAACGGTAGGTCCTTGTGTTTCCTTCATAGCCGGCCGAAAGGATTCTGTCACAGGAGAAATTCTTCAGAACGCCGACACAGCCGCCGATATGATCCGCATCCCAGTGTGTCAGGCAAAGGATCTCTATCCTCTCCGCATTCTGCTTTTTCAGATATGCGACCGTATTCTGTGCATGCGAACCGCTTCCCGTATCCACGACAAGATACCGTCCGCCGGACTCGAAAACAGCCGCACTCCCCTGTCCCACGTTCAGGACCGTACATTTCAGTGTATGTTTTTCCGGAGGCGCCGAAACGGCATTCTGCATCTCTTCAGAGGCGTCCGTCCGAACGTCTGTCTTTCCTGAAAGCGTTTCCCTGATCTCCGGCGGAAGCAGAAAATACAAAGCAAGAAGCAGAAGAAGAAGGAGCAGCAGAAAGACTGCGCTGATGATCGTTTTTTCTTTTTTCCGTCTGCCGGAAGTCCGCTGCTTTCTCATCATCTGACCAGAAGGATCCCGAGCACTGCCGAAACCAGGATCGTCAGCGGAATACTGAGCTTCACGGCAAGAAGCAGCACAAAAGCGACCGCTCCGACAGCGATCGAAGGCCAGAACGGCACGGCGTTCAGGATGTAGTTGTCACAGCTCAGCGTGATGATCGTCGCAATGATCATACCGAGAGCCGCAGGGCGTACGCCGTACATGGCGTAATTCATTCCCCTGCTGTTTTTGAATTTTTCAAGAAACAGTGCCGCCAGAAACGCAAGCGTCAGAGTAGGCGTCATCACACCCAGACATGCAACCAGCGAACCTGCAAAACCCGCAACTCTGAGTCCCACGAACGAAGAGCAGTTCAGAGACAGCGGACCCGGTGTCATTTCAGCGATCGCCACGATGTCTCCCACCTCGGAAGCCGTCATCCAGCCATGAGAAAGCATCTCTCCGCTCAGAAGCGGCACCATAGACATTCCGCCGAACGAGGCAAAGCTGATCTTTACGTAAGTCCAGTACAGATCAAGAAGAAGCATCATTTCCGTGCACCCTCCTTTCTGTTCCGGAGCATCGACACGAGAAGCCCGATGACCGCGGCAAACACGACCAGAAGGATCGCACTGATATCCGTAAACAGAAGGAACAGTACCGCAGCGATCAGGATCACATAAGTGAACCAGTCCTTAAGCGCAGCCGGATAAAGCTTGAGCGTCGCAGAAAAAACGATCGGAACCACCGCTGCACGCACACCGGTAAGCGCACGTGCCACGTACACATTGTCCCTGAAGGAAGTATACAGAGTCGTCACGACCGTAAGGATCGCGACCGGCGGGATCGTCATTCCGAGAAGAGAAAACAGCGCTCCGGGGATCCCGGCCACATGATATCCGAAAAGAAAAGTCACGTTTCCGACCATCACCCCGGGCAGGGATTTTCCGACAGATGTAAGGTCCAGAAGCTCCTCCCCGGTGATGTAATGCTTTTTATCCACATAATCCCGCTGGATCTGTGCAATAATGGACCAGCCGCCGCCGAAAGTGTACCAGCCGATCCTGAAGAAATACAGAAAAAGCTCCAGCGTCAATGCAAACTTTGATTTATTTTCCAATGCAGAGCATTTCTGAAGATCCGCTGTTTTGCCTTCAATTACTGACATTTTTACAGTGTCTGCTTCTGCATTGTCCGGAATTTCAGATTCCATTTTTGATTTATTTTCCATTTTCTGCTCCCTGTCTGTCCTTCATGTTCCATGCCGAGCGGTCAAAGAGCCTTTTCTTCCGCCCGCACGCAAGCGTGTGTGCAGGAACGGCTTTTGACCTTGATATCACATTATAGCATTTCCGTCTCTTCTCTTCCATCTCATTTTCTCCTGTAAGTTTTCAAATTCGGATGATGCAGATAACAGGTTCAAAAGGCCGCGTGTCCGGCGCAAGCCCGCTCACGTAAAGGCAGCACGCGAAGCGGTACGGTCTCATAAGCTTTTGACCTTCACTCCGGAATATGCTATGATGAGCATGTCAGCGGGTTCCTCCGCTGTCAGAAAGGAGAGGCGCCCGGTCTTATATGCCGCGGCACCGGTCAAATTATGAATTACAAAAAGAGAAGAGCTGCCGTTCTGAGTGCCATGGAAGACGATTCCGTTCTGCTTCTGTACTCCGGCATTCCCGTACATATCAGTGCCGACGATTATTTTTTTGAAGCAGACCGTCATTTCTTTTATCTGACCGGTCTCAGGAGAGATCACATGATCCTTTTTCTGCAGAAGATCAACGGGATCACATCCGAATGTCTGTATATCGAAGAGACCGATCCTCATTCCGAACGCTGGACAGGAAAAATGGTGACCGCTGACGAAGCCCGTGAACTTACAGGAATCGAAGACATCCGCTATACATCCTCCTTCGACGCAAAAACGAGCCGTCTTCTCTCTTCCGCTCCGGTACGCTATGCATATTTCAACACATTCCGTGCACAGACAGAAGATCTGCCCGACTACAATGCCGTAAAGGCGAAGGAGTTTTCCGAACTTTATCCCGGGATCACCGTTTTAAATCTCTGGCCTCTTGTCACAAAGCTCAGAACGGAAAAGGACGCAGACGAAGAAGCACTTCTTACCGATGCGATCCGCATCACGGATCAGGCACTTCAGCATGTTATGAAGACCCTGAAGCCCGGCATGAAGGAATATCAGGCTCAGGCTGAATTCGAATATAAGATCCATGCTCTCGGCGCGGAGGACGTCTCATTCCCGACGATCGCAGGCTCCGGCATAAACGGTACCATGATGCATTATGAGACCAATCAGGATACCTGTCATGACGGCTCCCTCCTGCTTCTCGATCTCGGCGCAAAAAAGGACGGATACTGTGCCGATATCACGCGCACCTATCCTGTAAACGGACGATTTACACCGCGGCAGAGACAGGTATATGAGATCGTTCTTGCCGCAAACAGAAAGATCGCCAAGACTGCACGGCCCGGTATGACCACAAAAGAGCTGAATGATATCTGCAAGGAAGTTCTTGCGGAAGGATGTATCCGCCTCGGACTGATCAATGATGCGTCCGAGATCGGAAAATACTATATGCACAGCGTTTCTCATCATCTCGGGATCGATGTTCATGACGTAGTTCTTCCGGACACGGTTCTCACTCCCGGGTGCGTCATTTCAGACGAACCGGGTCTGTATATTGATGAATGGGAGATCGGTATCCGCATCGAAGATGATCTGATGATCACAGAAGACGGATGCAGGGTCCTTTCAGAAGATATCATCCGAGATCCCGATGATATTGAAGCCTTCATGAAGGGCTGATCAGTTTTTTGACAGGCTGTAAGCGAGGCTGCCGATATGAAAAACACAAAAACGATCGCTTCCATAGCGATACTTACCGCACTCTATTTTGTTCTTTCAGCCATGCTGAAGATCCCGATCGCAGGGCATATTACGCTTGATCTGGGCTATATGGTACTGACCGTCAGCGCCGTATACCTCGGCGCTGTTCCGACCATGATCGTCGGTATGATCGGCGCATTCTGTGAAAGCGCCATGTTAAGCCATACCGGCATCTCACTTGGCTGGATCCTGATGAATGCCTGTGTCGGTTTCTTCTGCGGAAAAGTCATGAAAAGCACTTTTTCCGCCGGAAAGAAGAAGTTTCTGATCTCTTCTTCAGTCGTCATTCTTCTTTCCATGTTCGTTGGTGTCGTGATCAAAACACTGATCGACTGTGTCTTAAGATCTATTCCGATCCCGGCTAAGATCCCCAGTTCTCTGGCGGCATTTATCACAGATTCACTTGTTATGTTCATCGGAATTCCGATCGCTTTTGCATTGAGAAAACATGTAAAATAGACGTTTTCATGTATGCGGAATTCAAAGCATCCATTGTCGTGCCTATTACGCAACAAAAAGGAGTTCGGAACCGAACTCCTTTTTGTATATTATATATTTATTTTATATTTTTAATCTGTTCTCTTCGCCAGAAGTCAATCAAAGAATCCTTCAGGGGCTTTACCATCTTTTGACAGATACCATGTCAGACCTCTGTTCTCCGTAATCACTTCAATATATCCGTCCCTGACGGACAGCCATAACTTGCAGTCTGTGTCTGAAACCTCTGAATGCATTTCAAAATATTGCACCTCACCCTCTTTTTCGGCGGTTCCTGTTATTATATCTGTGCCGGGCCCCACGGCCAGACTGTATTCAATCATCGCCGAACCGTCTTTCTCAATTGTACACTTAAACTCCTCCGGGCCTACCTGATATAATGTTTCTGTGTTATATGCAGCAAAAGAAGTATATGTACCTGCAAGATCTTTCCATTCGTTCTTTTCGCAGCCCGATAGAAGCAGCATCAAAGCGATAACCGAAATCAAAACATGAACTTTTTTCATCATCATATCCTCCATAAAATAATGAATTTCTGACTGCTGAATCATTTCCGTTCTGTTCATCCGATTGCTGTTCTGCCCGTTACGATCTCTTTTCCGGACGAAGCTCTGTTATAATTATTCTTTTTCCTCCCGTTTCTGCCCATTTATTTTGTTTCTCATTTTTTCAAAAATATACTCACCTGCATTGGATTCCGGTTATAGAAGGACCCCGGCATTCTGACTGCCGGGGTCCTTCATTCACATTCAGTGGCTTAAATATGCATCTTAAATTTAAAAATAAACAGTCCCGCGAGCTCAGCGATTCCGACCATGATCAATGCGATCTTTCCGATCATCTGCGGTTTTTTGATGTTGACCGGAAGCAGAAATCCGACTGCCAGAAGGATCAGTGAGAACAGAAAGATCAATGTGGAATGGATCAGTCCGCCTGCGAAAAGAAGAAATGCTGCAGGCAGTAAAACAGCTACCGTAGTGACGGGAATGCCAAGATATGTTTTTCTCTTTTCATCCGTCTTGTCCTGTCTTTCTTCTTCCAGAACATTAAAATACGCAAG
>JAZUFC010000300.1:0-4849 GCA_045640465.1 Lachnospiraceae bacterium
TGAACTCTTCCTTGAGAAAGCCCACCACAGCTTCATGGAAGTTAATCCAGTCCTCATTTCTGAGTACAAAAAGTCTACAACTCTCAGACGAACAAAAACTGATCGCGTTGACTGCGAATTCATTGCTCGCTGGTTAATGACGGTAGAGTACAAACCCCATCCAATTGGATTTTACCACGCTTATTCTCTAAAGTCACTAACTCGTTTGCGGTTCTGGTCATAAACCGCCCGGATGATAGGGATTCAGGCCGTTCACCGCGAGGATAAACCAGGCGGTGGAAGCAACGTGCGGGTCCGGGCCGTAGCACCAGGCGGAGCCGTCGAAAAGTTCGAGGCCGGTATCCATCGTTTCGTCAGCGGCTTTTAAGAGGCCGCTCTCCGTCTGGTACGGAAGAAGCGAATTCAATGCGCCGACCGCTTTCATGTCTTCACCGACAGAGCGGTACGAAAGCGCAGTAAATGCCGTGCCTTCGCTCCAGGAGACTTCGGTCTGCGCATCCGAGAAAGCATAACCGCCGGCTTCAGTCTTCATTCTTTCGACCGCTTCGAATGCTTTCATATAAGGCTCGAAATCTTCTCCGAACGCAAGCGCCGTCCAGCTTTGGGTATCCAGCATCGTACCTGAACGGTTCGGCGTTGCGCCGTCCGTTTCGGTACCGACCATAAACGCCCCGCTGTCAGGATCATACATTGCCAGGATGAAACGATATGCGCTTTCCGACGCTTGACGGTATTTTTCTTCCTTCGTCACATCGTAAAGTGCTTTAAACGCCGCGTAAGCATCGATATTATGCTCCGTCGAACGATAGGTCAGCGGAAAGACCGTGCCGGTTTCGGGCCAGCCTTCGAAGCCGCCGGTAAAGCCGTCACGTCCGTCCGTACAGTCCGAAAGTACCCGGTCCATCAATGTTTTTGCGGTCTCGAGATAGCGATCCGTTTCATAGACCGTATCATATTCAAGCATTGCGAGCACTACATAGGACGTATTTCCCGGGTTCGAGCCGACCTGATAGCGGTCTTCGTACCAGGCTCCCGCTTCTGCATCCCACCAGCCGGGCATCGCTGCTTCATCCCCTGAAACAATATCGCCGGCAAGGTAAGCATTCCTTAAGTATCCGTTTTCATACCGGTCATGTGCTGCGGCATAGACAAAAGCATCGAGGATCATTGCTGCCTCGGTCTCCATATCCTCGGAGATAAACGCGAGGGCTGCGACTGCATTGTCATAGACGAAAGCCGCTTTTTCAATATATATATTCTCCGTGTCATAGGAAGCCATCAAAGGTGCGGGGGCATCGGAATAACCCGAATCATAAGCTTCCCAAAGCCTGCTGCTAAGCGCTTCGACCGCCAGATCCTTCGCTTCGGAGAAAGCGTCGTACGGGTTCTCCGGGACAATTTCTGTTTGGCTTTCGGTTTCACTTTCGGTTTCCGTTTGGTTTTCGGTTTCACTTCCGGTTTCCGGTTCGCTTTCCGCTTCCGTTTCGTTTTCTGTCTCTTTTGTATTCAGTTCGTCTTCCTGACATATCGCCGGTTCGGTCGAGAGAGATGCCGTCTCCGAAGCCGGAATCGTTTCATCGGTTCCGGAGAACAATTCTGCTTTTTTGCAGCCTGTAAGACTTAAGATAAGAATCATCGTACAGATGCAGATACTGAAAAGTTTCATTATTCTGAACTCCTTTCCAACAAATGCCGGCTTTCGTTCCGATATTTGACATCGCAGCTCCAGACCCGCATTTCTTTCTTCTTAAATTCTTTTTATTCCATCTGATTATATCCGCTGACTGATCCATTCATCTGCCTGCGCACGGGATCTGAAAATAATGATCTGTTTTTGATTATACTTTTTGATCAGGCCGTACAATTCGAGACGATTCCCGGCCCGGTATTCTTTAACGAGCGTTACAAGTTCCGGGTCCAATGTGTTTTCTGTCCACGGAATATCCGCTCTGTCTTTGCCGACTCTTTCGATGATACCGTTCATACATTGTTCTTCGCTGAAATCCAGAAAAAATACGGTATCACAGGCCTTGAATCTTACCTCATACGTTCTGCTGTAATCGCCATCGATGATCCATTCGCTGCCCTGAAGGATCTGATTCAGCGCTTCATCAAATTCATCACGTGAGATATGTGTGCGGTCGGCTTTCCACCAGACGTTGTCAAGATGGATCAAAGGCAGACCGGTCAGTTCATGAAGCTTTCTCGCAAACGTGCTTTTTCCGCTTCCGGAACACCCCAGCACTATGATCTTTTTTGAAGAGAACCTGTTTTCCATAGCTTTACCCGTATAATAGATTATGATGGAGCTTATTCGTGATATTATAAAACTTACCATATATTGATTAAGGTGTCAAAAGGTATGTCACGCCAAATTCCGTGCTTTGCACTCCCACTTTACGCTTCGCGGTTTCAATAATGAAAAAGCTGTGATACAATAAAAAAGAACTTTGCCTGTCTTCCGTGTAACGATCCTGACGGACAGTGTCACGGAGACGAAAAAGAATACATAATTGCTGAAAGGAGATTTACAGTTATGGGTGCATCTCTTTTACGCTCTGACGGAGCGGAAAAAGACCTGTTCAACATCGGCAGCATGCCTTTCACGAGGAAGGGCTCTTTCTTCGGGGTTTATGCAGACAGTTCCAGCATGATGATCGCCGGACGAAGCCTCTATATCGGATCCCGCCGCGGTACCTCCGCGGAACGATCCGACAATATCCTCATGCGGATCTGCCCCATGTACAAAGGTGAAAAACTGGATTACGGCGTACGGACCACTGCTGCCGAACTGATCTTAAGGACTGTTTACGGTGAGATCCGCATCTGCATGGCTGACCCGAATCTGATGCTGATCAAAGGTGAGAACGGCCTGTCTCTTAAGCTGGAGCGGAACATGGCCACTCATGAGATGATGAAAAAGCGCGGCGACAGAGGCTGGGAAGAGATCATTCAGAGTCTGGGTACTGTGGTTTATGTTCCCTTAAAGGGTACTATGGAAGTGAATGCCCCCTGGGACTTTGAAGCACTGAGCACGCCCAGAGCGGACGCGGTGGTTCTGCCCGATGAGAACGGTGAGTTTTTGCTGGCTGCAGACGAATCCATGTACGGCGGCGTGCTCCGTGATTCCTACCCCACTTATGAAGAGGGACTGGAAGATGTGACCGCGGACTGGGAAGCCTTCAGATCCTGTTTCCCCGATCTCGGCCCTGAATTCAATGAGATCTCGGAAGAAGCCGTCTGGACCCTGTGGTCCTTCATTATCAACGCCTCCGGACGGATGAACTATCCGCTGATCTTCATGACCGGCAGGTCTGTTGCCTCCTCCTGGCAGATGGTGCAGAATGCAGTGGCCTTCAAGGACAACGTACCTCTCCGGAACGATTTCCTCATGAATATGCTGGATGAAGTGAGCCCGCAGGGACAGTTCCCGGATTTCGTTGACGATTACAGAAGCAATGCACAAGGTCTGAAGCCTCCTGCACAGGGCTGGGCGCTCAAATGGATCATGAAGTCCCATGACCTTTCAAAGGAAATGAGCACTGCAGAGCTGGAAAAGCTTTACAAAGGCTATGCCGGTTGGGCAAACTGGTACATGAACGTCCGTGATGACGATCATGACGGATTGCCGGAGCACGAGCACGGTGATGACACCGGCTTCGATGACAGCACTGTTTTCGTGAATACGCCCGAAATTGAAGGCCCCGATCTTCCTTCTTACCTGATTCTGCTTTTCGAATCACTGGGCGATATCGCAAAGATCCTCGGAAAGACAGAGGAAGCCGACGACTGGTATGCACGCGCGAAGAAGATGCTGGATCAGCTGACAGGCGAGCTCTGGAACGGCGAAATGTTCATTGCCCGCACCACCTTCACCCATGAGCCTGTTGTTTCCGATTCGCTTCTTCATTATACACCGCTGGTACTGGGACGCCGTCTGCCTCAGGAGATCATCGACAGGATGACCGCCGACCTTTTGAAAGAGGGCGAATTCCTGTGCGAATACGGTCTTGCCAGTGAAAAGATCATGAGTGAGCAGTTCCGCGTTTCAGGCATGGCCAGAGGCATCGTGCTTCCGCCTTATCACATGCTGATCTTAACCGGTATGTATGACGCGGGCAAGACAGAAGAAGCAAAGATGATCGCCGCCCGTTACTGCCGGGCTATGAAGAAAAACGGCTTCAGCATGCTGATCAATCCTTTGAAGCCGGCTCCCGGCGGTTTCGCCTGCAGCTGGCCTGTCAGTGCGTTCCTGATACTGGCCGACATGATCCATAACATGTAAGAGGAGGTAAAAGCATGAATACATCTACATTCGGGCCTTTTACCAAGGCTGAGAAAGATACTTTCAATCCGGCAAATAATGTCTTCACCCGTTCCGGCGCCTGGTTCGGCATTTACGCGAAGCCTCAGCGCTTCGCCTCTCCCGCCAATATCGGCCAGTGGGGCTGCTCGGATCTTTTTATCGGTTCCAGAAGAGGCGGCGCCAATCAGCAGCCCACGAACCTTTTAATGCAGATGATCCCCGTACATCACGGCGAACGCATTGCCTACAGCATCACCGTGAAACCCGCCGAGCTTACCGTAAACACATCCTACGGCAGGATCCGTTTCTGCTTTGCAGAGACCGCTCTCATCATGGTCAAGGGTGAAAACGGTCTGGGACTTAAGCTGGAACGCGAGCTTCCCATGCACCGGATGTCCCGCCGCCGCGGCAAAGACGCCTTTGAAGTGGTGATCGATTACGTGTCATCCATCGTTTACAATCCGGTCATCGGTACCATGAAGAACCATGCGGACTGGGATTTCGAGCGCCTCTGCACCCCTCAGGTAAGAAATGAGATACTGC
>JAZUFC010000301.1:0-3426 GCA_045640465.1 Lachnospiraceae bacterium
ATATCATGGAACGCCCGAAGGGATATCAGCACAGGCTGATCGAAGGCGGGAAGGATTTTTCCGGCGGACAGCGGCAGCGCATGGAGATCGCCCGTGCGCTGGCGCAGGATCCCACCATCGTCATTCTGGACGAAGCTACCAGTGCACTGGATGCCAAGACCGAATACGAAGTCGTCAAGGCGATCCGCAACCGCGGAATCACCTGCATTGTAATTGCGCACAGGCTTTCGACCATCCGCTCCTGTGACGAGATCATCGTCATGGAGCACGGCGAAATCAAGGATCGCGGGACACATAAGGAGCTCATGGAAAGCAGCAAGCTCTACCGCGATCTCGTAAGCGCGGAATAAGGGGGTGCCGGAAAAAATGAGTTGGTTCGAAGAACAACTGCGCTGCCGCGAGGAAGCGGACAACGCAAATTTTGAAGACGCCATTGATTCCATTGCAAGCGCGGTCATGGGCACCCGCCTGCGCGATGCGCTCAGTCAGAATGAGATCGCCGGTTCTGCCATAGAAGAAATTCTGAAGTTTTACCATTGCAAATCGAAAAACGAAGAGGCGGCTCCGCAGTTCAATACAATAGACGCGCAGATCGAATACCGGATGCGCCCCTTCGGTATCAAAAGCCGCACCGTCACTTTGGAAAAAGGCTGGTACAAGCACGCCGTCGGCGCAATGCTCGGCACCTTGAAAGAAGACGGCTCAGCTGTCGCGCTGATCCCGGGAAGGATCTCCGGTTACCGGTTGATCGATTTCAAAACCGGAAAACAGATAAAGCTGAATGGAAAAAATGAAGAGCTGCTGGATAAAGAGGCAATTTGCTTCTATGAGCCGCTGCCGCAAAAGGCGCTGACTATCGGCGATCTTCTTAAATTCATGGTGCAGCAGCTCAGCATTTCGGATATCGTGCTCTATCTCGTTTTGATGGGGCTTTCTGCTGCATTGGGCCTACTGTCCCCGCTGTTTACCCGCTGGCTGTTCAGCGACGTATTGGAATCCGGCAGCCTGCAGGTGCTTTTGTCCCTTGCCGTGTTCATGGTCTGCTTCTCGGTGAGTCAGCTTTGCTTCGGCGCGTACCAGAGTCTCATCAGTTCCCGCATCGGCATCAAGCAGAACGTTGCGGTGCAGGCGGCAGTAATGAACCGCATGATGAGCCTGCCCCCGACCTTTTTCCGGCAATACTCCGCCGGTGAATTGGCGCAGCGATCGAGCTACGTTCAGTCTCTGTGCTCGACCTTATTCAGCACCATCGGCATGACGGGACTCAGTTCTCTGTTTTCTCTGATCTATATCGGGCAGATCTTTGTCTTTGCCCCGTCTCTTGTCGTTCCGTCACTGCTGATCACTGCTGCCACGGTTGCCCTTTCCCTGCTGACCACTTTCACGCAGATGAAGATTACCCGCGAAAAGATGCAGGTCTCCGCCAAAACGAGCGGACTGACCTATGCAACGATCACGGGTATTCAGAAAATCAAACTGGCCGGTGCGGAAAAGCGCATGTTTTCCCGTTGGGCAAGACAGTATGCCAAAGAAGCACAGTTTGAATATGACCCGCCGGCTTTCCTGAAACTCAGCGGAACGATCAGCCTTGCGCTCTCCCTGGTCGGCACCATGATCCTCTATGCAACGGCAGTGAAAAACCATATCGGCGTTGCGGATTATTATGCGTTCAATACCGCATACGGCATGGTTTCATCGGCATTCACGTCCGTCGTATCCATCGCCGTTTCCATTGCCAACATCAGACCCACTTTTGAAATGGCGAAGCCTATCATGGAGGCTGAGCCGGAAAAGCATGACGGAAAAGATAACATCGCGGAGCTTCGGGGCAGCGTTGAGCTTTCTCACGTGTCCTTCCGTTATGACGAGTCCATGCCGAACGTGATCGACGATCTGTCGCTTACAATTAAACCCGGCGAATATCTTGCCGTCGTTGGCCAGACCGGCTGCGGGAAAAGCACGCTGATGCGGCTTCTCATGGGCTTTGAAACGCCGCAGAAGGGCAGCATATTCTTTGATAAAAAAGACATCAGCAAAATCGATCTGGAATCGCTCCGCGGCAAAATCGGTGCCGTCATGCAGGACGGAAAGCTGTTTCTCGGCGATATCTATTCCAATATCGTAATTACCGCTCCCGAACTGGGAATGGACGCCGCCTGGGAAGCTGCTGAAATTGCCTCCATCGCCGACGATATCCGTGCAATGCCCATGGGCATGCACACGATCATCTGCGAGGGACAGGGCGGAATATCCGGAGGTCAGCGGCAGCGGCTGATGATCGCGCGTGCCGTTGCCCCGAAGCCGAAGATCCTGATGTTCGACGAGGCCACAAGCGCCCTTGACAATATCACGCAAAAAAAGGTTTCGGAAGCCATCGATTCATTAAAGTGTACGAGGATCGTAATCGCGCACCGGCTTTCCACGATCCGGCACGCCGACCGCATCATTTTCCTCGAAGGCGGTAAAATCGTCGAGGACGGGACCTACGACGAACTGATCGCAAAAAACGGATTCTTTGCAAAACTTGTCGAGAGACAGCGTTTGGATATTGAGGAGCAAGCATGATGGATAAAGAGAAAATATACCGGGATTATCACGGCAAGGTTTTCGGATACATCAGGTCGAAAACCAATTCCCTGCAGGATGCCGAGGACTTGACTGCCGACGTATTCGTAAAGGTGTTTGAGAAGCTCGACAGCTTCGACGAAGGCAAAGCATCCCTTTCCACATGGATCTATACGATCACGAAAAACACGCTGACAGACTTTTTCCGTACGAGAAAGGTGTTTGCCGAAATACCCGAAAGCTTAGAGGCCGACTCCTCTGTGGAAAATGACGTGTGCGACGCGGAAATGCTGGAGATCCTGGCAAATGCACTCGAAAGCCTGGAGGAACGTGAACGCGATATCATTATTCTGCGCTTTTATTCCGGCAAGACCCTGAAGGAGATCGTCGCGCAGATGGGCATTTCCTATGCCTATGGGAAGGTCCTGCAGAACAAGGCTTTCGAAAAGATGAGAAGATTTCTCTGATGCGATAGCCTTTTCGGGATTTCGTTCGTATGAATAAACGCAGAAATAATACGGAGGCTTCAAACATGGAAGACAAGCTGAAAAAGCTGTTTGATTATCAGTGCTTTGAGAGAAATGAGAAACTTGAAAAGCTCATCGGTGAAGCAGAAAACCGCTTTGCAAGGGAATTGTCAGACGAAGAACTGACTTACGTCAATGCGGCGGGAGACGAAGCAATGACCGCGCAGCCAAAGATCGGCGGTTTGGGCGGAGGATCCGCCAACCCCATCGGCAGCGGCGGTGGCGGTGGCGGCGGTGGAGCCGGCGGCGGCAGCGGTGCCGCGATGTCTAATTAACCGCGTAAAACAAAAGTGCAGACGGAGAAAAACGCCATGAAAACGAAAGAAGAAATGAC
>JAZUFC010000302.1:0-16599 GCA_045640465.1 Lachnospiraceae bacterium
CCTCAAAGTCGTGATCGGCCTCATGGCCTCCTCCATCGCCATCATCTCGGAAGGCATCAACAATGCGACCGACGCGCTGACGTCCGTCATTACCCTTGCCGGCACAAAGCTTGCCGGAAAGCATCCGGATCAGAAGCATCCCTTCGGCTACGGACGGATCGAATACCTGACGAGTCTCGTCATCGCAGTTCTGATCCTGATCACGGGCTTTGAACTGGTCAAAGATTCCGTCACACTCATCTTTCATCCGGAAGAGGTCTCTGTAAACGTCATTTCGCTTATCATCATCCTGGTCTCCGCGGTGGTCAAGTTTCTTCTTGGCACCTATACAATAAAAAAAGGAAAAGAAGTCAATTCAGGCTCTCTTGTCGCACTCGGTGTCGACAGCAGGAATGACTGCATCATCTCCGCCGTCACGATCGTCTCCGCCCTGATCCTGATCCTGTTCCGTTTTTCGGTGGACGCTTATGCAGGTCTTATCACCTCCGTCTTCATTCTGAAAGCGGGCTTCGGGATCCTGAAGGATACCGCAGGCGATCTTCTCGGAAAAGCAGGCGATCCCGAGCTTGCTTCAGCCATCTACTCGGAGATCAGGAGCACGGAAGGCATCCTGAATGCCGCCGACATGATGCTTCACAATTACGGTCCGGATTCTTATTCCGGTTCCGTCAACGTGGAGATCGACCATGACCGGACAGTCGGCGAGATCTATCAGATCCTCCATGAGCTGCAGCTTAAGATCATGCATGAAAAAAACGTGACGATGGTCTTCGGCATCTATGCCGTGGATGCGGATCACGAAGGCATGAAGGAGCTTCGGAATTATGTGGCCTCCTATATCAGAAGCACGGAGCATCTGAAGAGCTACCATGCCCTGTATATCGAGCCCGGCACGGAAAAGATCTATGTGGATCTTGTGGCGGACTATGACCTGAAGGACTGGGACGCCCTCCGCGCATCCTTCCTCTCCTACATGAAGGAAGGCTACCCGGATCAGGAAGTCGAACTTGTCATCGAAACAGATTTTGTATAACAGGAGCAGAAACATGAATCAGAAAAAGAAAAACCTTACCGACCTTGTCCTGAACGCACTGATCGTGATCTCCACGGTTCTGTCTGTCGGATCCTACTTTTTTTCCGGTCCGGACCTTCTCGGAAGCGTCCGGTCAGGATGCTTTAAATATTTCACAACAGATTCCAATGTGCTTGCGGCCGCCGCTTCGCTCGCCTTTCTGTATTTCAACATCCGGAAGCTCTCACATCCCGAAGAAAAGCTTCCGAAATGGGTCCTCATCTTCAAGTTCACCGGCACGGTATCCGTTGCGATCACGCTTCTGACCGTTGTTTTCTTTCTCGGGCCGACAGCTGCCGTCCACGGCGGTATGAAGGCTTATTTCCGCTTCTTTGAAGGAAATACCTTTGCGCTTCATTTTTCCACGCCGGTCCTTGCCATTGTCTCTCTGCTCTTTTTTGAGACCGAAGGCACGCTGACAAAAAAAGACGTCCTCTTCGGTCTTCTTCCGACGGTCGTCTATTCGTTCGTTTATCTGGTACTCGTTGTTTTTGTCAAGGTCTGGTTCGACTGGTACGGCTTCACGTTCGGCGGAAAGCTCTTTATGGCACCGGTCTCCATGATCGTTATGTATCTGGCAACTTTTGCGGTATCCGTCGTACTTGCAAAGCTTCGCAGAGAAGAAACGCAGGCATAAGGAACCGCCGTATCACGATCTGAAAAGGAGGAGATCTCATGGAAGTACAGAGAACAGTCATCACAAGACCCGGCGAAGTCATCGGTTTCGAGACCGAATTCACGGAATATGAACTTCTGAAGGGCGTACCCGCACGCGTCGGTACCGTAGAGCGCGTCAACTATCAGACAGCCGTCTATGAGGACGGAAAGACCTATGACAAATACTGCAATGTCTATCTGCCCTGCTGCTACGATCCTTCAGACAAAAGCAGAAAATACAATGTGGTCTACTATCAGCACGGCAACACCTGTGATCCGGAGCTTGTCAACATTCCCGAATACAGAAGAAAGCTGGACTGCATGTTTGATTCAGGCCTGATCGAGCCCTGCATAATCGTCTACATCACTTACTATTTTGATGTGCTCGAAAACGTAAAGACCCGGAAGACCACCGGCTATGTGCCTGCAGGCGACGGCAATTTTGAAGGTGTCAGGCCGAACTATTACAAAGAAGTTCTTCAGGACATCATCCCCGCGGTGGAGCTTCGTTACAACACCTTTTTAAAGGATGCCTCTCCTGCCTCCGTCAAGGAAAGCCGGGATCACCGGGCATTCTGCGGCTATTCCCGCGGAAGCGTCTGCACGTGGTACATGCTTCACAACAATTTTGAGTACTTCCGCTACTTCATGCCGATGAGCTGCATGACAACGGCCGGACATCATATCCATGACGTACTTGAACCTGAAGAGGTCATCTCCTATATCACGGATCCCATCAAAGCGCATCCGGAGCTTCCATTCTTCATTTTCGCGTCCAACGGTTATCCGAATGATGTGATGCCGATGACGGAGCAGATGAAGTATCTGCCGAAGGATCCTGTTTTCTCCTACGGAAAAGATCCCGCAAAGAACAACTTTTTCTTTGCGCTTTCCGATTATCATCATGACGACGTGCTTTCGCCCTTCTATTTCGCGAATTCGCTTCAGGTCGTCTTTCACTGAACACAGGTTTACAGAAAGAAACGCGGCGTGACTTCACTTAAGTCATGCCGCGTTTCTTTCTGTTCGGAGCTTTGTCAGTCGATGGTATTCAGCTTCAGATTCTCGCCGTAGATCTTTGCGTGCGGAGAATCCGCTTCGACCTGGCTCTTATGGGAAATGAGCCATTTATTCTTTGCAGTCACCAGCGGATCATGCTCTGCTGCGGGATCCAGATCCTCATTTGTGCCGCGCTGCAGACCGATGACCACAGAGAAACCGTCCTTCGATACTTCACAAGGGCAGTAGTGAAGCGTATCGGAATAGACTTCGATCGCCGCACCCTTCGGCAGATAGAAAGCTTTCACCTTTGCGGAATCCAGTTCGCCGTCCGCATCGATGTCCGCGCGTTTTGCAAGGAAAAGGACAGCATCGGTCGCACCGAAATTGAATTCATTGCAGGTATGCCACTCCAGTGCGTTCAGATAGCTGTTGTGTCCCCAGCAGAGGCCGAACTGTTCATCCAGCTGTCCTGCGAGAACCGCCCTGTAAGTATCCGCTTCCTTCATGGTATCGATCGCGGAAAGAACTGTCACGTAGCTGCTTCCTTCAGCCGGAATGGGCGCATTTGCAAGCGCTGCCTCACACATGTCATCCACATCGATATCGATCATGCGGCCATAGGGCTTGAATGCATCTTCGCATACGCAGAAGATCTCCATACCGGGATTCTTTTTCTTCAGTTCCTCTAATCTCTTCATAAGCTTTCGCATGATGAGCTCTCATCATGCCTCTCCTTTCCCTGTATTCTTTTTATCTGCCGTTTTCAGAAATCATTCCGTAATATTTTCAGTATAATCGATTCAGCAGATATTACAATACTCTCTGCAAGGAAAATCAGATCCATCTCCAGAAGTGCCGGACCGCTTCGTCAAAGCTCTGTCCGGAAACGATCCGGTAATCGCTCCATTCCTTCGGAAACAGCTTCAGATTCTCGGAAAATGCAAAACGCTCATCCATCAGTGCGATCACACCGTAGTCCTCATCGGTACGGATCAGCCTTCCGGCTGCCTGCATCACTTTATTGAAACCCGGAAAACGGTAGGCATAATCGAAGCCGTTTTCCCCCTTTTTCGTGTAATAGGCCCGCATCAGCTCGCGTTCCGTACAGACCTGCGGAAGACCGGTACCGACCACGGCCACACCGATCAGACGGTCCTTCCGAAGATCGATCCCCTCCGAGAACACGCCTCCCATCACACAGAGTCCGATCAGTGTCTTTGTCTGCTCCTCCGAGAAAGCCGAGAGGAATCCGCTCCGCTCCTCCTCTGACATCACTTTCTTCTGTGATAGGATCCGGACATCCGCATCAGGCTCCTCCTCCGTTCTGTGAAGCAGACGGTACAGTGCACTCTTCACTTCGGAAAGAAAACTGTGCGAAGGGAAAAAAGCCATATAATTTCCGGGCGCTTCTCCGGCCATGCGAAGCAGATAGGAAGCGATCCTTTCATATTCCGTTTCGCCTCTTCTTGTATATTTCGTGCTGACGTCCCGCACCAGAAGAAGCGTTCTCTTTGCCGGATCAAAAGGCGAATCCACATAGACCGCATCCTCTGTTTTATTGCCTGCCAGAAGCTCCTTGTAATAGTTCACCGGAAGAAATGTGGCAGAAAAGAACACCGTCGACCGGACAAGCTCCAGATGCTCTTTCAGGCGGACGGACGGATCGATGCAGAACAGTTTGATAAAAAATGATCCGTTCTCCAGAAACGACGCATAGGAAATGTAGCCTTCTTCCGACACATCCGCCGTATCCAGAAAATCCGAGACCTTGAAGAAAAAGTCCAGCACTTCGTCTGCCTTCGGAATATTCCTGTGATGGTCCAGATACCGTGACAGCGCTTCGCGAAGGAGCGTCAGTTCATAAAGAAGCGCATTCGGAAACTCGTCTTTTCCGAAGACGGTATACCGGTCGCACTCCCGCTTCAGAGCAAGCATCAGCTTATTGATCTTCTCCAGATGCTTAAGGATCGTTTTCTGCCCTTCAAAGAGCTTCTTCGCGGCAAGCACGTCCTCCTTGACAAGGGAAGCCGAATACATATCCCGTGCCCGGTCCGCAAGATTGTGCGCTTCATCGATCAGAAGAATATAATCCCGGTCCGATTTATCGGCAAAATACCGCTGCAGATACACATGCGGCGCAAATACATAGTTGTAGTCACAGATGATGACGTCTGTGTAATAGGAAACGTCCAGAGAAAGTTCATAAGGACATACCTCATACCGGTCCGCGTACGCACGGATCGTTTCCGTACTGATGGCGGTCTCGTGCGTGATCAGATCGAACACAGCCTCGTTCACACGGTCAAAATGGCCTTTTGCACGGCTGCAGTGCTCAGGATCACAGATCGTTTCGTCCTGCGGACACTGTTTCTCTTTTGCCGTGATTTTCACGTAATTGAAAGAGAGACCTTTTCCGGTCATGAGCTGCATGCCGTCCTCGGCCGCTTTGGCGGTCACGGTCTTCGCAGTCAGATAGAAGATCTTATCGGAAAGATCCTGTCCAACAGCCTGAACGGAAGGGTAAAGCATGGCAAGCGTCTTCCCGATCCCGGTCGGCGCCTGTACAAACAGCTTCTTTCCGCTCTCCTCCGCGCGGTAAACGCACGAAACGATCTTTTTCTGACCGGGGCGGTATTCATACGGGAACGGAAAGCCGGAAGCGCTTTCTTTTCTTTTCTTCCTGTGACGGACGACAAAAAGCACCCATTTTTCATAAAGGCTGACATACCGGAAAAAGCGTTCTTCGATCTGTTCAAAGGTATAATAATACGAAAACGAGCTCGTTTTGTCCGGCACCGCCTTGAGGATATTTCCCTTTTCCTCCTCTTCAAGCTGCACATAAGTGACCCGCACGGCGACTTCCGGAAGCGAATCCCGGACAGAGAGCAGATAGGCATAGACCTCTGCCTGAGCAAGATGCACCTTTTCCGGCTCTTCTAAAAGCGTGATGTCCCGGTAGATCCCCTTGATCTCATCAACTGCCGTGACCCGGAGCGTCTCCGTGACTTCGTTTTCCTCATTCGGGACTTCGTACGGATAATCCTGTATCACCCCGTCCGCTCTTCCTTCGACCGTCAGATACGCCTCCCCGCCGTTTAAAGGGAATGTTCCCGAAAGCGCCACCTCTGCCGTATAGGACAGCCCCTGACTCTTCTGGATGCGGCGGTGTGCCTGGGAACCGCTTAACATGGCATCCGTGATCACGCGCCCGGTATGGCGGTTGTCGATGTCTCCCGAACGGAGCACGAATTCCACCAGATCCCGTACAGAAAGGCGGACAGTATTTTCTATGATCTTTTTCATACTCTCCGCCTCCTTTTCGTTCTTATTCTTTATTGTTGATGCCGGAATCAGTACTGACGGATCCCGTCCTCATTGTCATCCTCTGCGATCTCGATCTTCCGGATCTCCACCTCATAGCTGTAGGCATCCGAGACCTTGACTGTTACGCGGTCGCCGACCTTATGGCGCATAAGTGCCTTTCCCATCGGTGAATCCGTGGAAATACGGCCCTGCGTGGAATCGCCGCGGATCGAAGTAACGATCTTGTACGTCTCCTCTTCATCATCCTCGGGGATATAAACTGTCACCTTTTTCAGCAGGCCGACCTCGTCGTCCTTTGTATTGTCCTCGATGATGTGCGCGTTTTTGATCATGTTCTCCAGATAGCGCACGCGGGAATTGTTCTGATTGTTGGCACGCTTGGCCATGGTATATTCAAAGTTTTCGGACAGATCACCCTGCGCGCGGGCGGTCTTCAGATTCGTGAGCAGTTCTTCTCTCAGCGGACCTTTTCTGTAGTTGATCTCTTCGCGGATCTTTTCGATATCCGCCTTTGTCATATTCATACTGTCTGCCTCACTCTTTTTCTTTTTTCATCTTTTCCGCCATTTCAAGAAATGCCTCTCTCGGATTCACGGCACGCGGTACGCCGGGGAAGATCTCCGGATCAAGCTGAGTACGGTTGTTTTCCTCATCATACAGAAAAACTTCAAAGCCCGGATTCTGCGGAATATTCTCAAGCCACATATCCGGCACATTCATCCGGTAACCGGTTCCCGAAAGAAGCAGCTTCATATAATCCTGAACGCTGTTTACGGGTTTTTCCGTCTCTATGCCGAAAATGCAGCCGGAATCCGTTTTCCCGATCAGATGAATATCCGAACCGGCTGTCATATTCTTATTGTACTTCTTCGCGAAATGCAGTGCCAGACGATCCATATAGGGCTTGTTGCTCGCATTGGCGACCTCCCAGGCATCGCTGTGGAAAGGATGGATCTTGTCCTCTGTCTGATAGCCTCTTTCCCGGAGCGGATGCGCCTGCACCACGACGCCGCCTGCCGCGTGGATATTCTCGTACTGCTCCTTCTGGTTCCATGTGATGACCTCGGGATGCTTTTTGAGCCACTCTTCATCCAGCCCGTAGATCAGAAAATCCTCAGCATCATAAGAGGTCTCCCAGCCGAAAAAGACCTTCAGGCCTTTTTTATCGCCCTCTTCTTTTGCTTCGCGGTAAGCCGCGCAGTAGTTCTCCACCCACTGCTCCCAGGGAAGACTCCTGTCAATGCAGGTGTTTCCGAGATAGAAGTGATCCGTCACAAAAATTCCGTCAAAACCGAGCTTCAGATAAAAGTCCACATAGTCTTTTGCCTGTGTATGGCCGCAGGCACTGGAGTTCTTCGTATGAAGGTGCGTCTCGTATTTATATCCCATGATAAACCTCCGTAAAATGAAAAAAATCCACTGTTTCCAGCGGACTCTCAAAAACAGGGGTAACAGGATTCGAACCCGTATTTACGGTTTTGGAGACCGTTGCTCTACCATTGAACTATACCCCTATATACTGTTGTAAAAAAGTCGAGGCGACAAGATTTGAACTTGCGACCTCTGCGTCCCGAACGCAGCGCTCTACCAAACTGAGCCACGCCTCGAATGTCCCTTAAAAGGCACGAATCACAGTATATATGATTTGTTTTTAAAAGTCAAGCGGTTTTTGAAAAACTATTCGATCACATTTCCCTGACGGTCAAGGAAGAAGACTGCGGTCTTTCTTTCGATTCCGGATGTTCTGTGCATATCTTCGTCGTAAGTCTCGAATGCATACAGAAAGAGGCTGGCTGCCGCATTCCCGTTATAGCGGCTTCGCTTGAATTCAAGGATCCTGCGGACCATCGTGTCAAAAGCGGCCTGATCTTCAGGCTTCAGCGTCATCACATTGACTTCCGCGCGGACCGTACCGGAACCGTTCTCCTCATAAAGACGCACGGTCATATTCAGAATGCCGGGAAGTTCGTCCGTAAAGAGGCCGTTGCTTTCGGCTTCGACAAGCTGAAGAAACTGCTTTTCTGCGCCCGCAAGGACCGCCTGCATTTCTTCTTCACCGAACGCATCCTCCTTCAGATTGGATACCAGTGTTGCATCCACGTACCGGTCTTCCGTAAGAGAGATCACCTGTTTCTCCGCATCGGGACGGACAGTGCATACAGGGATCCCCGAAAGGGTCTCCTGCGTCTGGTCATAGACGGAATTTTCTGTCCGGTAGCGGTCATAGAGCACGACCTGCGGCGCGATATCGGCAAAAAACAGAGGAAGCGCATCACCGTCCGGAGACAGGATCACGACTTTTCTCGGATCAAACCAGAAGGAAAGCTCCTCTCCTTCTTCGTACAGAGAGGCATAGTGAAGAAGACGGTCTTCCGTATCCCGGTAGTCCGTGATCGGACGTACCCAGCTTTCACCGCTCACGTTCTCCTGTTCGGAAAGGGCCGCTGCCAGATGATCAAACGCAGGTGCGGTAAAAAGATCCGCTGCGCCTGCATTCTTTCTGAAAAGGTCCGGAAGAGTCAGACGTTCTCCGGTGGAAAGATCAAAATTTTCATATACGGTCAGGAGCGGACCGTTTTCCGGATCATCTTTATCAACGATCTCAAATGAAGCGGAAAACACATTGGAAAAACTGGCTGTCACCCTGCAGGTCATGTCAAGCAAACGACCGGGATACTGCTCTTTTACAGAGAGCCAGGCCTCCTGCTGGTCATGCATGAGTTCCTGAACGATCTTTTCTTCCGTCAGATCGTCCTTCATACCGGAAAGCACAAAAAAGCGCACCGCTTCTCCGTCAAGTACGGTTTCCGAAGGAAGAAGAACAGCTCCGTTCGTCTCATAGAACGAATCAAGATCCAGTGTCTTTTCCGGTACGGAGACCCGTGCTTCTTTTTCGGGTACGGGAACGGAAAGATCAAGCGGCAGGAAACCGGCTTCCGAAAGCTTCTCCTGCCCTTCCTGCGATATCAGCCATTCTTTTGCGGACAGTGCTTCCGGGTCCTCGTCAAAACGCTTTTGAATACAGTAATCATAGATGCAGAGCGGATAGATCCCGAGGCGGACGGCATCCTGATCCGGAGCGATCCCGTCTACGGAAAGAAGCTTCACGTTTTCACCGAGATACAGAACTTCGGCATCTTTTCTGCAGGCGTAGCCGATCGCTCCCTCTCCGGCAGCAAAAGAACTGATCACACCGGGGATCTCTTCGCTTCCGCCGGTGATATCATGCTTTTCCTGTACGATCTCCTCCTCTGTCAGAAGGACCTTTCTGAGTGCATTCTCCGCAGGAGAATTCTCAGGGTGGCCATAGAGCCGGATCTTTCCCGGCGTTCCGCCGACTTCCGCCCAGTCCGTGACCTGTCCCGTCAGGATATCATACAGCTGGACCTGTGTCAGTGATGACACAGGGTTGTCCTTATGCACAAAAAAAACAAGTGCATCAGCCGCAACCGGCTCATACAGAAGAGAGATCTTCTGCATACGGGCCTCGTATTTCATCATCTCGCCGATCTCGGAAGAAATAAGGATATCGCATTCGCCGGCCATCAGTGCCTGGAATGCGTCCTGATAGGTTTCCTTTACGATCACGGGCGTGTTTTCAAAAACACCCGCTCCGGAAAGAACACCGGCGATCTTTTCCGTGCTTTCATGACAGGCAATGATCTTCCTGTCGGTCTGCTCTTCCGGAGCTGCCGGATCTTCAGAGCCGGCGCTCTCAGGAAACACCTCCTGAGTATCTTCCTTTTTTCCGTCTTCATCGTGCGATGCTTCTTCCGACGGACTGAGACTTTCGGACACAGCTGTCCCGCTCCCGGCATTTTCCTCTGTACATGCAGAGAGAAACACCGCGACCAGAAGCCCGAAAAGGGCGATCAGTAAACAGCTGTATCGTTTCTTCATATTCTTCCTTTATTTCTGTTTCTCAGTTTCTGTAACTGTTTACAGCTCTGCTTTTGATCTTATCGACCTTCAGCCGGACATTCTGTTCGCCGAGCACACGCTTTGCCGCTTCCACAGAGGCCGCACAGACCTCAATACCCATAGAAGGCGGAAGCTTTTTGTATGCGTGCTCCGCTTTCAGATAGACTACGACGGCATCCTGTCCGTCAAAAGGCATCAGGGCGGACTGCACATCCGGAAAATGCTTCTGATAGGCTTCCTTGTTTTCAAACTGAAGCCACAGCTGCTTCGGGACGTCCGAAAAAGGCGTCAGCGATTCCAGAACCAGCTTGCCTGCAGCGTCCCCGTCACTTACGGAGACTCTTCCCGAGACCAGCACCTTTTCATCGTCGTTCAGATATGCCTTATATCGTTCATAGTCCTTCGGGAAGATCAGCACTTCAACTTCGCCGACCATATCTTCAACGGTGATGAATGCCATCATCTGACCGTTTTTCGTGGTCTTGACGGTCTTTCCCGTGATCATGCCGCCGAGCGTAACGCGGGACCCGTCCTCAGCTTTCATACTTCCCTCTTCTTCATCCACGACGAAATCAGAGGTCATTGCGTCCGCGTTGATCCTGAGAAGCTCCGCATCCTCTTCGAGCGGATGTCCGCTGACATAGATGCCGAGCACTTCCTTTTCAAACTGCAGAAGAACGCTTCTGTCGTACTCGCCCACTTCGGGATACGGCGTACCCATCTTCTCCGCATAATCCTTCGGCACCACGTCCAGATCGAACAGACTGAACTGGCCGGATACGGAATCCTTCCGTCCGCGTTCCACCTGATCGAGGATCACCGGATAATGCGCCATCTGCTGTCTGCGTGTATACGGGAAGGAGTCGAATGCGCCCGCCTTGATAAAGTTCTCAAGCGTCTTTTTATTCACTTCCCTGCCGGAGAGCCGTTCCATGAAATCCTGAACGGAACGGAACCTGCCGTTTGCCTCCCGCTCTTTTACGATCTCAGAAACGACAGCCTTTCCGATTCCCTTGATCGCGTTCAGTCCGTAGCGGATCCCGCCGTTCTGAACGGAGAATTCACCGCGGCCCAGATTGATATCCGGGGGAAGGATCGGGATCTTCATCTGTCTGCAGGTATAGATATAGTTTGCCACCTTGCCTGAATTTTCCATGACAGACGTCATCAGAGCCGCCATGAATTCCGCAGGATAATAATATTTCAGCCATGCGGTCTCAAAAGCCACGACGGCGTAAGCCGCCGCATGCGACTTGTTGAAAGCATAGGAGGCAAAGCTTGTCATCGTATCAAAGATACGGTTTGCGACGTCTTCGGAGATCCCCTTGGAGACACAGCCGGGCACACCCTCCGTCTCGTTTCCGTAGACAAAATTCTGCCGCTCCGCATTCATGACGTCATGCTTCTTTTTGGACATGGCACGGCGCACAAGATCCGCACGTCCGAGCGTATAACCGCCCAGATTCTGTACGATCTGCATGACCTGCTCCTGATAAACGATGCACCCGTAGGTCGGCTTCAGGATCGGTTCCAGCTGCGGACACATGTAGGTGACGTTTTCCGCATTTCTCTTTCCCTCCAGATACTGGTCGATAAAGTCCATCGGACCCGGTCTGTAAAGAGAGATTCCCGCAATGACATCCTCTAAAGAAGACGGCTGCAGGCGCTTCATGAAACTGCGCATGCCGGAGGATTCCAGCTGGAAGATACCGTCGCAGTCGCCGGTCGAAATATACTGATAGACCGCCTTGTCGTTAAAATCGATCCGGTCGATATCGATATCGATGTTTTTCGACTCTTTAATGTTCTTCACCGTATCCGCGATCACGGTCAGCGTGCGGAGGCCCAGAAAGTCCATTTTGAGAAGTCCGAGCTCTTCGATCGTCGTCATCGTGAACTGGGTGGTCAGCGGAGAATCCGATGAGGATCTGGAAAGCGGTACATATTCATCCATGGGCTTCTGTGAGATCACGACGCCCGCCGCATGCATGGAGGAATGCCTCGGAAGGCCCTCGAGACGCATGCCCATATCGATGACCAGTTTTGCCTGCTCATCATTTTCATATTCGCTTCTGAAATCACTGGATTCCTGAAGCGCTTTTTCCAGTGTAATGTTCAGATCGTTCGGGACCATCTTGGAAAGACGGTCACAGAACGCATAGGGAAGATCCAGCACACGGCCGACATCGCGGATAACGCCCTTCGCCGCAAGCGTACCGAAGGTGACGATCTGCGTGACCTCCTCCTTGCCGTACTTCCGGATCACATAGTCAATGACCTCGGGTCTTCGCTCATAGCAGAAATCCACGTCGATATCCGGCATGGACACGCGCTCCGGATTCAGGAAACGCTCAAACAGAAGCTGGTAGCGGATCGGATCGATATTGGTGATCTCCAGAGAATAAGATACGACAGAACCTGCCGCGGAGCCTCTTCCCGGTCCGACCGGGATCCCCTGGCTTCTTGCATAGTGGATAAAATCCCAGACGATCAGGAAATAGTCCACATAACCCATATTGCGGATGGTGTCGAGTTCATAGCGGAGACGGTCCTTCAATTCCTGATCCGCATCGGGATAACGCCTCTGAAAGCCCTCCTGACAGAGTTTCTCCAGATACTCCTCAGAGGTGTATCCGTCCGGCACATCGAATTTCGGAAGCTTGGTCTTTCCGAATTCGATCTCCACATGACAGCGGTCCGCGATCTTCTGCGTATTGTCGCAGGCTTCCTGTGCATACGAAAAAAGCGTGCGCATCTGTTCTTCCGACTTCAGATAATACTGACCGTCCTCATAACGCAGACGGTCCTCATCGGAGACCTTTTTCTGCGTCTGGATGCATAAGAGGATGTCATGCGCTTCCGCATCGGAATCATTGATATAGTGCACATCGTTCGTGGCAATGAGAGGAATGCCGGTCTCGTCGTGAAGACGCAGAAGTCCCGCATTGACGGTCTTCTGTTCCGGAATGCCGTGATCCTGAAGTTCCAGGAAGAAATTGCCCTCTCCGAAGATCTCCTGATACTCGTACGCGGCCTTTTTTGCTTCCTCATAGAAACCTTTGGTAAGATCCGACTGGATCTCGCCTGCGAGACACGCAGAGGAGCAGATGATGCCTTCGCTGTATTTCCGGAGGATCTCCTTATCCACCCGGGGCTTATAATAGAAGCCGTCTATGAAACCGCGGCTGACGATCTTGATCAGATTGGCATAGCCCTGATCATTCTGTGCAAGAAGGATCAGATGATGATAGCGGTCCTCTCCCGCACCGGCCTCACGGTCCAGTCTGGAGCGGGGCGCCACATAGACCTCGCAGCCGAGGATCGGATTGATCCCTTCCTCTCTGCAGGCTCTGTAAAAATCGATCACGCCGTACATGACGCCGTGATCTGTAATGGCAAGAGAAGTATAGCCCAGTTCTTTGGCACGCTTTACAAGCTCCCTGATCTTGCAGGAGCCGTCCAGCAGACTGTACTGCGTATGGACATGCAGATGTGTGAAAGCCATTTTTCCTCCTCTTACCTCATTATATAAACTCAGCGGCCGCCCCTTGCCATCCTCCGGTTTTCCCATAAAACCAGCAGAAACAGAGACAGGCACAAAAGTATGAAACCTGCAGCCGCAAACAGAAATGCATGCGCGCATAAGTATGCATTCAGCACACCGTCCGCCGTCACAAGAAGCGCTGTACTATTGGCACCGATATGAAGAAACACGGGAGCCTCAGCCCGTTTTGTCCGTTCATAGACTTCACAGAGAACAAGACCCAGCACAAAAGCATAGATCATGGCCGGAAGACTGAAATGAAGGAGTGCAAAGACCGCTGCACAGATCAGGGAGGCATATACCCAGCCAAGCTTCTTTCGGAGGAGTCTGCCGTACAGAAGATACCGGAAAAGGATCTCCTCCAGAATGGGCGCAAAAACGCCCTGAACAAAATAATATACTGCAGGGTCCGCTTCAGAAAGGACCTGTTCCCCCGACAGCGCTGCGTGAGAAAGATACAGCGTCAGATTTCCGAAAATGCAGAAAAACGCACCGGGGAACAGAAACAGAAGATACGGAAGCGATGCAAAAATTCTTTTTTCCGTCCGAAACATGGTTTACCGCTGTCTTCTGTCCAGCTTCTTGGAAAGAAGCATGCCGATCCACTGAAACAGCTGTACCAGCACAACAATGATCACGATCGTGACCAGCATGACCGGCGTATTGTAACGGTAATATCCGTACTGGATGGCGATATCTCCGAGGCCGCCGCCGCCGACCGTACCGGCCATGGCGGAATAACCGAGGATCGTACCGATTACGATCGTCACGCCGACAAGAAGTGATGTTCTTGCTTCCGGAAGAAGCACTTTGGTGATGATCGTCATATTGGACGCGCCGAGAGACTGTGCCGCTTCGATCACGCCCTGGTCCACCTCTTTTAAGGAGGATTCCACCATTCTTCCGATGAACGGCGCCGCCGCGATCACAAGCGGTACGATCGTCGCAGAAGAACCGTAGGATTTTCCGACGATCAGACGGGTCAGCGGAATGACCAGGATCAGAAGGATCAGGAAAGGTACGGAACGGAGCACGTTCACGATAAAGTCAAGCGTCTTGTAGACCGCCTTCGCAGGCCGGATCCCGTTGTCATCCGTAACTGCCAGCACGATGCCGATGGGAAGCCCCAGCACATAGCCGAACAGGGTGGACATCAGCGTCATATATAAAGTTTCCAGCGTTCCCTGCCACATCAGCGGCAGAAACTTGCTGATCATTTCTGAAAAAGAACCGTTATCCATTATTTCTGCCACTCCTCCACGCCAAGTTTTCTCTCTCTGAAGTATGCAATGATCTCTTCAGCCGTCTTATCATCCTCCGGAAGCTGCAGGATCATCTGCCCCTCCGCATGACCGTTGATATCCTTTGTATCTGCATACATGATGTTCAGAGGCGTCTTGAAATTCAGCACCGCATTGGCGATCACCGGCTCGTGCGAGGACTGCTCGCCGAAGGTGATGCGCACCATACGCGGACTGGACATTTCCATGATCGTGCTTCCCGCGTTGACAAGAAGCTTTCTGGTTGCTTCCGTCTTCGGTGAACGGAACAGTTCCTGTACGGTTCCGCATTCCACCAGACGTCCCTTTTCCAGCACCAGCACGTGATTGCAGATCTCCTGCACTACCGCCATTTCATGTGTGATCAGAACGATCGTGATGCCGTATTTCTGATTGATCTCCTTCAGAAGACGCAGAATGGACTTCGTCGTCTGCGGATCCAGCGCGGATGTCGCCTCGTCGCAAAGAAGCACCTCCGGTTCGGATGCCAGCACACGGGCGATCGCCACACGCTGCTTCTGTCCGCCGGAAAGCTGTGCCGGATAAGCATGCGCCTTTTCCTCCAGACCGACAGTCTTCAGGTATTCCATCGCGCGGACGCGTGCATCCTTTTTCTTCATACCCGCGATCTCCATCGGGAAGCAGACGTTATCCAGCACATTCCGCTGCATCAGCAGATTGAAATGCTGGAAGATCATGCCGATATTCCTTCTGGTCATGCGAAGCTCCTCTTCGGAAAGCTCCGTCAGACTCTTTCCGTTTACCAGCACGCGGCCGGAGGTCGGCTTTTCCAGCAGGTTCAGACACCTGACGAGCGTGCTCTTTCCGGCACCGGACAGACCGATAATGCCGAAAATATCTCCCTTTTCCACTTCAAAACTGATATGATCCGCCGCGACGGTATCACCGTCCTTGGTCGAAAACACTTTACACAGATCCTGTACAATGATCGCCTGTTCCATACGAACTCCCCTGTCAACAATACGCAGACTTCTGCTTATACTGAATCAGAGTATAGTATATTCAGGGCGAAAAAGCAACACCCGCCGGAAAGGAAGCTTCCTTTCCGGCGGGTGCCGTGTATAAAATGCGGATCAGTATTTTCCGAATTCCTTTACAGTCTCGAACATTGCCTCGACATTCTCTCTCTTGCAGTAATCCAGACCGCAGGAGGTCTCAAAAATGAAGCCGCCGCCGGGTGCGCATACATCCAGAAGACGTTTCGTCTCATCGATGACCTGTTCCTTTGTACCGAAGGTCAGAAGGGATGTGGGGAAGCCGCCTGCGATGCATGCGGTATCACCCAGGATCTTCTTGGCATTCGCCATGTCAACAGTCTCAAAGTGGTACAGGACTTTGCCCTTCGGGACATCCTTCAGGAATTCAAGACGGGTGTCATAATGACCTTCCGTAAAGATATAGGGGACTTTCCCTGCTTCAATGATGGTCTCGATGATCTTCTGCAGATGCTTCCAGTAGTATTCCGCATAGTGGTCACCGCTCATAAAGCCGTCCATGCCCTTATGGAGTGCCATGAAGACGTGCTTGCCGTCGTTGATGCCCTTCGTTGCGCGGATACGGTCCAGCGTCTGCGGGAAGACTTCGTCGATATAGCGCTGCACTTCTTCCGGACGCTCGTAAAGATCCGACAGGGAATTCAATGTGCCGCGGAGATTGTCACTGTAGGAACCAAAAGGAACAGCCGCGCCGACGCCCTGGAAGATCGGATACGCTGCTTCCTCGACTTCTCTTGACAGTGCTGCGGACTTCTTTGCAAATTCATGACCGGCTTCGGAGAT
>JAZUFC010000303.1:0-5044 GCA_045640465.1 Lachnospiraceae bacterium
TGATCTCACTGCTGTAAATGATCACGAGTACCCCGAACACCAGAAGAAGGAACAGTTTAAGCCAGCCCTCTAACGAGCCTTCGTCCCGCTGCGCGAGCTGGATCATCTGGATACAGCTGTGTATCAGAAGGATCGCGATACCGAATACAGCGCACATATTCATTCCGAGCCGGGCAGGAGAGTCTTGATTATAGATCATGATATCCGCAAACGATTCCGTTATCTCGCCTTCTCCGGTAAAGAAACCTATTATCTTCTCAATAAAATTGCGGGAGGACTCTTCCTCGCCGAGCCGGGCCTGGATGATTTCATATGGAGCGAGAATATAGATCATGTTTGTCAGCTGGTCATTCTGATCCTCCATGACACTGAAAAGATCGACTCCGTCAATGTCGTCGTCACCCGGTTTGGCATAGGCCTTTGAGATCGTGAATAAAATCAGAATGCATACAGCAATCACGGAAAGAGAAAGGGCAACAACGCCCCGTCTCTTTCGAAAAGATTCCCGTTCCGCTGCCGGATTGGTTGTCAGAGCGCTCACTTATCTTGACCTCCTTGCTTTTAGAACGATACCTCTTCTGTCAGGTCTGTGAGAATGGTACTCCAGGGAATAAGCGTCGTGACTAAGCCTGCGATAACAATGAGCGCAACACCCGATACCATCATCATAACGGCTTTCTGCTGTTCCTGGCCATTCTCGGTTGACTGGGAAAGCACAAACTTGATCAGGCCGACAAGCGCAAGAATACCGCCCGCAAGAAGGCCGATGATCTTCATAACCTTAAGGATGCCAAGAACCACTGACTCTTCGGTCGTTGCGGCAAAGGCGACCCTGAATAACTGCGTGTGCTGTGAAAGTACGGCGCCGAGAACCATTGCGAGGATCCCCGCGAGCATATAGCATGCGAAATATCTGGCCATGTACTTTTTGTCAAGAACAAGTTTCTTTGTCATTTCTTTTCTCTCCTTTATGAAAGTTGTGATATGTTTCCGGCGGTGGACTGTTTCATTCCCGCCCTATAACTTAATTATCGGATAAGTTTTCATTTCAAATCCCTTTTTTTCGGATTTTGAAGCAATTTCTGAATAATTTTTCAAACAACTTTTCTTCTTCTCAAAGAATCCTTTCGTACTGCCTTGTATACGGTATAGATCTCATCCAGACCGTTGTTGTACTCATACAAGGTCTCTGTGATCTTCTCTATATCCGAAAGCGACTTTGCATCAAGCTGCTCCTCAAGAGGCATGTCATCCTCCCGCTTCAGATCCATCGGGGCAGGCATGATCTCGCGGCCCTGTGCGTCGACATTCCCCTCGTAATCCTTTGTGAGCTGGTATTCCGCTTTGTTGACCTCGTCAAAGTCCTCTTCTACAGTCTTTTCGTTGTCTACTACGTTCCCCGCTTCATCCTTTTCTTCAATGATCTGGTACCGGGTCTCTGTGTTCTTTCTTCCGAAGAAATCCACCTTGTCCTGATCAAAGCTGTACGGCTCGAACAGTTCCGAATTTCGGTCAATGTACTTATAATTTTTATGATTGCTCGGCTCGAACATCCTGCCCCTAAACGGCTGCAGGCCTACGGGCAGGTCGATCACTTCACGGTCTTTTAAAGTACGAAGCTGTGCTGCTGTCAGCAGCTCGACGCCCTGTGAGTTGATGTTCATGGATCCGTTCCTGTTAGAAAAGGACTGGCCCATGACATGTCTGGTTTCTTTCCCGATCAGTTCGGAAAACCATTCCGTTGTCTCCTTGTCCGCGCCGCCGCCCATGAAGAGGATATTGTCACTATTCGATGTAAGGATCCCCCAGGTGTCCTTGTAGATCGACTGCAGGGATGTCAATGACTGAACGATGATCGTGGTTGAAAGGTCATATTTACGCACAGTACTGATTTTTGTTTCAAATGAATCAATACGTCCGATATTGCTGAACTCGTCCAGCATGAACCGGGTATGGATCGGAAGATGCTCTCCGTTTTTCTCTACACTGCTGTTCTTCAGTACGTTTATAAACTCCTGAACTTCTTCACGCGTCTTTCGGTATCCGACATACTCCCCACTGTCGAGCCAGACCTCGTACCATCTGCATTTATTGTTTACGCGGATATTCTTTTCAGTAAGGGTCTTCAGATCTTCGACAAACTTATCTGCAATCTCCTGTGTTTTCTCACCCTCCTTCGCATTTGCGGCCCTGAACGTCCTTACCACCTGCCCGGACCCGTCACGCACGACACGGGAGAACATGGCGCTGTTTTCACAGTAGTCATACAGACGCGTAAAAAGGATCGAATAGCAGAGAGAAGACAGAAAGTTGAATGTCAGGTTGCCGGTCGGTAGGATCATAAATAAAACTGTCTTCTCGTCTCCGACCGAGTCGAGTTCCAGCGTGTCGTCATTCGTCAGCCGCTTCACATCCATAAGATCGAATGCTTTGATTCTGAACGCTGCGCTTACAAGAATACTTTTCGCAGTCCGTCCCGCTGCGATCTTAAAGGTACCGTACTGCTTCACTGCGAACGATTCCGGACGTTCCTGCTCGACTTTCTTGAAGATCGCGTCAAGAGGGTTGCGAACGGCGTCCGGATCCGTGTTCGATCCTTCCTCCGGCACGTCCGCCATACGGATCAGATCAAGGATCGTCGAAAGATTGCGCTTCTCTTCCTCCAGATGAAACGCAACAAGTGAAAACGTCGCATTAAAGAAGGCAGCTTCTGCCTTTTCCCAGAACGGATCGTTGGACTTGGATGTGGGCGGAGTTGTATTCGTGATGAGCGTGTCTACAAGAAGCGTGATATCCATTTCTCCGCCGCTGTTCTCCGGACGGATATAATTGAACGGATTGAAATGATCGCTCAGCTCCATGTGAGAAAGATTCAGGCACTTGATCCTGTATCCCATATGCTCGAAAAATGAACCGCAGGAACGGTAGATGGAGCCGGACGGGTCTGTTACAACGAATGAGCACCAGCCCGCCTGATTGATCAGGTTCGGCGTGACAAACCTCCAGGTCTTGCCCCTGCCTGAGCCGGCTATACAGATCACATTCGCATTTCTTCCGGAAGCTTCATTATCCATGGACTGGTAAAAGCCGTCCGCAAGGATCATGTTCTTTTCCATCACGATATCTTTACTTTTACAGGGCGTTACGTATTTGTAGTTGTAGTCCTCTATCTCCTTTGGCGTAAGAAAGTGCGCGTCTCCGAGCGCTGTTTCCTTGTCATAATGCTTTTTCATTTTCGCATTGCAGAATCCGACCCAGATAAAAAACGCAGTGAGCAGTGTAAGCGCAAGCATGATATAGACCGCCTTTACCGGGAAAGGAAAGATCCTTAACGGATGCAGGAACATATCATCTACTGCTTTACTGAGCCCGTCGATAGGACTCAGCCCGACATCTGCTTCAAGCACACAGATAATATGGACTACGTAAAAGAATACCAGGATCCACAGCAGCAAAGAAAAGATCACAATCCATCTGACGGCATTCTTCTTCGATTTTTCTCTCATTATTTTCTCACCTCGCTTATTTCGAGCGGCTAATCTCTTTACGGATCCGATCGATCTCCGGCAGCTCATAGTCTTTCACAAATGCGTCAAGGTCCGTAATCACGTTTTCCTTATGCATGTCAAGCTCTGTTTCTGTATGAGCAAGAATCGTTATGGCAGCGGCCAGACTGTTCAGATCAAGAGACGTGTTCCTGAGTTCTTCCTTTAATGGCCGGATCTGGTCCTCCGTGTACTCGGCGGAGAACACACCTGTGCTTCCGGATTTTATGAGCTCTGCCGATTCCCGGATCATGTATTTAAGCTTCTTCTCTTCATCCCCGGCTCTTTCCATGACCGGCGCCGTTTTGCTTTCCATAATGATATTTGACGCAGCAGACAGGATCCGTCTCTCCATCACATCTTCGGTGATCTCCTCCGTAGAGCGCATGGCACTTGAATTATTCATTACCTCACCCAGGTCATTGATGTCCGCTACCGCTACAGGGTTCGACAGATGCATGACTCCGGACCGGACCGCCCCGAGATACATGGGATCCTCTACCCGGAACCTGCCGTTCTCTGAAGGCACATAGATGTACTCACCGTCCGAGTTCTTGATATATCCACTTTCAAAACCGTCTTTCGAAAGTCTCACATACGCGTTTCCGTCACCGACTAAAGTGATGCTGTCACTGTCTGCCAGTTCATTCACATCAAAGCGCTCTGCAATAACAGTCTCCAAAGTCTCCTGCCGTCTTGCACGCTCGGCGATCTCTTCTTTGAACCTGCCGTGCATCATCATTTTCGACAAAGCATATGCCTGCGCAATCGTAAGCCCGTCTCTTCCGCGCTTCATGATCTCGTTTCCGTAGAAACTGAGTCTGAATGTCCCGTCCTTCATACGGTCGACCCCGAGCGCACTCAGTTTCACGGTGCTCCGGCACAGTTTCTTCATCAGATATACTTCTTCCGTTGAAAGCCCTTTCAGACTCACAACGCAGCTGCAGCCCTTCGGCATTGTTTCCCACATCCCTTTACCGGTCTTAAGCTTCATAAAATTCTGCAGATCTGATAGAAGCTCGTTCTGGAGACGGACTACATTTGATGTATCTTTCGCCAGATGAATAAATCCGGCCCTGCCCTTCTTCGTTACCACCATCAGACACGGCACAGCATTTTCTAAAAGGCGCATGAGTACGTCATCACCGTTTTTTAGCGGGCATGAAAACACGGCTATCGGCTCCCTGTTCACGATCCCTTCGTAAAGCTCTTTATACGGGGACTGATCTTTGTATCCGGACAGATATACCCTGATCTTCTGCAGGAACTGTACGGTGAGTGATTTTCTTCCGAATACTCTGTCAAACTCGGCGTTGGTTGTGGTGTATGTCATATATAAGCCTCCTGTTTTCCCTCTGAAACGATTTTACGATGAACGCCGGTTTCAAAACCGTTTTTTGCGGAAAAAGGATAAAAAGAAAACCTCGCGAAGCCGTAATCAGCTTTACGAGGTTTTTTTCTCAGTCGTACCGGAACGAAATTATGTTGTTGATTACTGT